>JBLIOL010000015.1:0-32877 GCA_047639615.1 Planctomycetota bacterium
ACCGTACAGGCGCATTTCTTCGCCGAGGCAAGTGAACTGCGGAGGGCCGTCCACGGTCAGAGCGATGGAGTCAACCTGAGTCACAGGCATGTCGTCCGGGAGGGCGTTCGAAATGAACTCGATAACGTCAGCGGAGATGGGGTTACCGTTCGGAGGCGTGATGGTGCTGCCACCGGCGACCACGCACACCAGCATGCCAACGCCGGGGCCAGTCGCCCCATCAGGAGCATCACCGGGCAGTACGTAAACCTGTTCGGCGATGGTCTGCAGCGGGACGTTCGACATCTTGGTCGGGCCATTCAGGTCGGTCAAAAGCTGCACGACCTGGCCATCACGAATGATGCGCAGGTTGTAGGTTTGGAATCCGAGGCTCAAGAAGTCGGGCCGCAGGAAGGCGCCGTTGCCCGTGCCATCGGCGCTCAGGTGCAGGCCCACTAGGATGGGGTTGTTCACGCCCTGCTGGACGAGTTCGCTGTGAATCCAAGCCTCGCCGCTGGTACCTAGATCCAGCTCAAGCGCCATGCTGGCACCGAGTGCGCAGGGAATGGCGACGCGCACGCCGTCCAGTCCGGAGGATCCGAGGTTGTCGACGAGCATGCTTCCGGTGGGGTCCTCGGAGAGCACGCTCTGGCCAAGGGGTTGGTTCAGGAAGCCGGAGAACTGCAGGTCTTGGGCCAGTGCGGGAGCACTGAGGACGGCGGCGGTGAGGCAGATGGTTGTAAGGTGACGTTGCATGGCGAAGGGTGTTTTTTGCTGGGCCAGGAGGGGTGTGGCCGGGGTTAGCTCCCCTTCCACACCCATGCATGACCCGGCCCCACCCCAGCGGACAAGCAACCGGAAAAATCCCTACGGCGTCTACTTGGACTGAAGCTGCGCCAGAGCCGCCGCTAGCGACTTGGAGAAACCGATCTGGGTGGCTACCTGGCCAGGAGCCGTTTCCAAGAGCCCCGGACAAAGCCGCAGGCTGTGGCGCAGGGCGCCCAGGGCGGCCTGGGTATCGCGCAGGCCATCGGCCGCCAGGGCCACATAGAGGTGGATATCAGCCCGCTCCGGACGGATTTCAGCGGCGGAAAGCAGCCGCTCCATGGCGCCCTTCCAGCTACCGGAACGCAAAAGCAAGAGTCCTTCCTGGCGCGCGCTCTCAAAGGCTGCCGTACGCGCTAAGTGGAGCCACTCGGGATCCCCGGACAGAGATCGTGCAGCTTCAGCAGCATGGGTGCGGAATGCCTGCAGGCCAGCGACCTGGGGTAATCGGAAGCGCTCACGCTCGAAGGCCTCACGCGCGCGATGCAGGGCGCGCACGCCGGCGCGCCGTTCACGGGCCGCCTGGGTGTGGGCCAACTCCCATCCCGCAGGCGGATCCGATTCACGGGCACGCAGGCTGGCGAGGTTGTTCGGCAGCCATTGAATGATCTCGCGACCCGGCGCCTTGGGGGCGAAGAGCACCCAAGGATCAGCGTCCGTGAGCGGACGCTCGACCGCGGGCCATGCGCCGGTCACGTAACGCGCGGCAATTCCGGCGGGATCCACCAGGCCTAGATTCCGCAAGGCCACGGCGGCCGCCCCCGTGCTCGGAATGCGTAGGGCTGAGAGCGCGGGCTGCTGCTCCCCACCGATCAGGATCACCTGGCTGCCGAAGAGAAAGACGCTGCTCCACGGAAAGGCCTGCGAGAACGCCGCAAGCACAGCCTCGAAAGTCTCCGGCCGCAATGCATGCGGCGGCACCCACTGACACATGATCCCGCCCGGAGCCAAGGCGCTCCTGGCGATAGCGTAGAAGGCCGGCGTATAGAGGTAGACCGCGAAGGGCGAGTCCGGCAGCAATGGCTCCATGCTGAGCACATCGAGGGCTCCCTCGAAATTCCTCAGCTGACGACGACCATCGCCCAGGTGGACGCGGGTGCGCGGATCGCGCAAGACACCGCCATTGACGTTTTCGAATTCGCCAGCAAAGGCGATCACGGCCGCAGAGAGCTCGAAGATGTCGATGCGCTGCACGTCCTTGTGACGAGCCACGGCGCCGGCGGTGGTCCCTGTTCCAAAGGCCAGCACCCCGACACGCTTCGGAGCAGCGTGCAAGAGCAAGGGCAGGTGGCCCAGAGCTTGCATGTAGAGATAGTCGTCCCCGGTGGCCGTGGCACGGAAGTCGTCCGTGAGCAAGGTCCGCTCCCCGCGCAAACGATCCTCGACCACGGCTACGGCAAAGTTGGCGTCCTCTTGGAAGGCCAGCAACTCGAAGTCAGGCCGCGAGAGCGCTCGCGTGGCCAGCACCGGCGAAGGCGCTCGGGCGATGAGTGCAGCCAGAGAGCTGAGGGCCACCGCCAAGGCCAGGCGCTCAAGACCTGGACCCGCGCGCAGGACGAGGGCCGCCAAGGCGCCAAGGGCAGGGCCCAAGGCCAACACCAAGGGCAAGCCCGCGGCGGGCATCAAGACCAGGTGCACGAGAGGTATAAAGGCCAAGGCGCCGAGCGCTTCCCAGCCGAGAAGATCCCCCAGGCGCCGTCCGCGATCGCCCACCAGGCGCCGGTGCAGCAAGGGCAGGGCCGCGCCCAGGGGAGCCATCACCGGCAGGGCCAGCAGGCTGGCTCCGGCGAAGGCCCCGGATTGCTTGGCAACGCTCTCCGTGAGGCCGATAAAGCCCGCGCGGGTACACAGCCAGGTACCGATGCCCGCCAGGAGCAGGGCTATGGAGAGCCCCGCTCGGGCGCGGCCGAGCAGCATGGCCAAGGGCCCGGCGCCCAGTGCCAGGGCCAAGGGGGCACCCATGAGCACGGCGGTCAGGGCCGGTTGCTGGCCCCCGAGAGAGACCGCAGCCACGCGCAATACGGACCATTGAGCGGCCACCATCCAGCCCGTGAGCAGGGCCCAGGCCAGCCCGGCCCGGCGCACGCCGGGGTCGGGCTTGGCTTCCGGCGCCAGGGCCGGGGTCGCTGCTGAAGTGCTGAGCGCCAGCAAGGCAGCGGCACCGGCCGCCAAGCCCGCAAGACCGGCGGCCACAGGCCGGCCAGCCAGCCCCACACCACGGTCCGCGATCCAGAGCACCCCCACCACGCCGCCAGCCAAATTCGCGCCGAGCAGCCAAGCCGCCTCATCGCCGCGCTTGCCTTGCCCGTGCAAGCGGAACAGTTGCGGGAGCAGCGCACCCTGCAGCGCGGCCGGAATAGCCAGCGTCGTCAGCGCCAAAGCAGCGCCAAGCACGGCGCTCAGCTGACCGCGGCCGAGCGCCAGAAGCAACACGACGCAACCCGGATAGAGCACCACGCTCGCGCCTGCCAAGCGCCACAGCAAGCCCTGCGGCGAAGCCTGCAAGCGTCCTGAGGCACGCGCCGCAAGAGCCCAAGCAGCCAGCCAGACCCCAAGCCCCCAAAGGGTGGCACGCCCCTGCCCCATGCTCAGACCGAGCACGCTCAACCCCAGGCTCTCAAGGCCCAGACCAGCCGCGCCCGAGAGGGCCGCCGCCAGCAGTAGGCGCAAGCGCCAGCTAGCCCGTAGAGACCCGGAAGCGGGCGAATTCGGCACTATTGGCCGAGGGCTGCGTGGGCCTCGGCGGAGCTCTTGGCCTGCAGCAGCTGGGCGCGTACGTCCGCTTTCGAGAGCACGCGCGCCACGTCCGCGAGGGTGCGGATGTGCAGCAGCTTATGAGCCCGCGGAATCACGAGCAGCACCACCATGCTGGCGGGCTGACCGTCGATGCTCTCGAAGGGCAAACCGCCCTCCCGGTTGATCACCCCGAGGCAGGCGATCACCTCTTCCAGCTGGTCCACCGCCGCGTGCGGGATGGCCACGCCATGCTCCATGCCCGTAGACATGGAACGTTCGCGATCCAAGACCGCGTCGAGCACTTCCTCCAGTCGCTCCTCGGCCAGGCGGCCGCGGGCGACTAGATGAGTGACGAGGTCACGGATGGCCTGCCACTTATCAGCAGGGTCCAGTCCGACGACCACATCTTCCACGGCAAACAGCTCGGTGAGCAGCATGCCGGGAAGTGTAGGGAGTCAGGATGCTTTCGGTTTGCCAAAGCCCAGGGCTTTCCCGATCACGATCGCCACGATGCCCACTCCAGCGGAGAACAGCGCGCCCATCTTGGCTTCACCTTGGAGTGCACCCATGGAAGCGGGGAAGGCCGCGCCAGCCACAAACAGGGCTACCGTCAGGCCCAGGGCCGCGATGAATGAGGCCATGACCAGGTCCCGGACCTGCATGCCGTCCGGAAGGGGGAAGCCGATGACCTTAGCGAACAGGCCTAGACCGGTGATGCCGATGATTTTTCCAGCCACCAGGGAGGTCAGGATGATCCAGGACATGGGCCCGATGCCCGAGAACATCACCCCGGCGTTGGCCATGGCGAAGAAGAACAGGCCAAAGTCCACCGCTAGCTTGGTGTGGTGCTCGAAGTTATGCAACGGAGAGTGGTCCATGTGCAGATCGTGGGCGATCTCGTCGCCCATGATGTCCACCTCGTCCTCGTCCACGAACAGGCCCGTATCGCGCTTGGGGCCCGGTAGGAAGGGGATAATCGGCACCAGGGCCAGCGCAGGATGCAAGTGAGCCAGGATCAAGCCACTCCAGGCCAGGGGCCCTGCGATGAACACATAGGGCACCCAGGAGCGCAGGTTCATGCGGCGCATGGCATAAGCCACGGCCATACCGGCGACCAGCAGGCCCAGGAACTCGGGGCGCACGGGGGCCGAAGGGTCCCCGTAGAAGATAGCGATGATGGCTAGGCCGATGGCGTCATCGGCCACGGCCAGCAGCAGCAGGAAGTTCACGGCCGGGTGGCCGGCGCCGAACACCGTGCGGCCCACGAGCCATGCGAGCGCGATGTCCGTGGCTGTTGGGATGCCCCAACCGCGCAGCAGGGAGCTCCAGCCCTCAGCGTTGGCCGCCGAAGAGTCGTAGATACCGAAGGAGGCCGCCATATACATGCAGCCGAAGAAGACAGCCACGGGCCCCGCAACCCCACCAATGGTGGCGATCAGCGGGTTGATGGCCTTGCGCATGGGGTTGAGACTGCCCCCGGGCAGGGCCGCCTCGGTGATCTCCTTCGCGGCGATGCCGAAGAAGAAGACCATGAAGATGTCGTTGATCAGGAACAGCAGCGTGATGTGGTGCCCGAAGATCGTGAAGTGACCCGGCAGCTCCCAGACGCCGTCCGCGGCGCCGTGACCAGCACCGAACCAGTGCTGGTACCACTCAGGGGCCACATTGGCGGCCACGAGGGCCACGACGACCCCCACGATGAGGGGGATGGAGAACTCCTGGAGGTAGCGAACGATACCCGGGCGTTTTTCGGACAAGACTGAGCTCCTTGGGGGGGTGGTGGTCCCCGATCTGTGGGATCGGGGGCACTGGAGAATGCCGATGGCCCCCTACGGGAGCAAACATCGGACCCTCCAGAGGTGCTTCGGGTGCGCATTGGCCCCGCTAAAGAGAAAACTGAGCTGAGGATTTAGATGGGCAAGCGGGAAGGGACCGTTCCCACGAGCGTCCACAGAGCCGCTGGGATGCGTTGACCCCGGTCCTCGGCATCCCTAGGCTGCCCAGCATCAGCCCAGCTCGATCTGTAAGCCCCTCTCAATCAAAGAGATAGCCTTCACGCCTCGATCACAATGATCGCTTCTGCACTATCACTGGCGCTGCTCCTCGCGCCCGCCGTTCACCCGACAGCCCCGGCCCGTCAGGACACCGAACAACCGCCCGCCATCCAGGTCCAGGGTGACAATTACATCCTAAATTTCGCCGATGTCACCCGCGGAGGTGATGAGGGAGGAATGAGCCTGGCGGCCTTCGTGGCCGCCTGCCAGCAGGTAACCAAACACAACTTCCACTACTCGGAAGAGACGGCCAGCTTCCTGGACAAGCAAAAGGTCAGGCTGCTGGGCACCAAGGTGATCCCGAAGGACAAGTTCTACTCGTTCTTCCAGATCATCATGATCATGAACCAGTTCGTCTGCACTGAGATCGGCCCCAAGGGCATCTCGGTGATTCAGATCGACAACCTGAACACGGGTAACCGCACCACCCTGCGCTCGAACTCGGTGCTGGTGGATCCCGAGAATCTGCAGGAATACGCGGCCCAGCCGGCGACCCTGATCACCACCGTGATCAACCTGCCGAACACGGACGTGCGCCAGTTGTCCAACTCCATGCGCACGATGATCACCGACGCGAACACGCAGCAGATGCTGCCCGCGGGTGCCACCAGTGCCATGGTTCTGACCGGCTTCGGTAGCAATGTGGTCGCCCTGGCGCGCATGCTGCGCATCGTCGACGACGCATCGCGCCTCGTTCCGGTGGAGCCCGAGTTCGCCAAAATCGAACTGCAGTACGCCGCAGCTGACGAGATCGCCAGCATCGTCGAGGAGCTACTCGACGCGCGCCGCCGTGCTTCGCAAACAAACAACCGTGGCGCCGGCCAGAACCAAGGCGTCTCCGCGGCCCTACCCCAGGGACAGACCGAGTCCAAGATCATGGTCGACCCGCGCACCAACGCGCTGATCGTCATGGCCATGCCCGAGAGCATGCCGCAGATCAAGGAGCTCATCGCTCAGCTCGACGTGGACGTGGTCGAGCGCGAACGCTCCTACCACATCTACAACCTTGAGAACGTCAAGGCCGAGGACCTGGCCGAGACCCTGACCGAGTTCCTGCAGGAGACCAGTCGTCTCGAGCAGGCCACAACCGGCCAAGGCAACGGCCAGCAACGCGCCCGCGGCGGCAACTCCTCGGAGTTCGTCGTGGTCCCGGACCCCGAGACCAACTCACTGCTGATCGCAGCCAGCCGCACGCGCTACGAAGAATTGCGTGCCATGATCACACGCCTGGACCGTCGTCAGGACCAGGTGCTGATCGAGACCGCTCTGATCGAGCTCTCAGGCCGCGACTTCCTGGACATCGGCGTAGACCTTGGTCTGGCTGACGTGCCCGGCCTCGGTGCCCTAGGCGGCTTCGGCGTGACCAACTTTGGTCTCTCCACCTTGGAGGACATGGACCTGGACGGTGTTCCGGAGTCCCTGATTCCGATCCGTCAGTCGGGCATTACCGCAGGCATCTTGAGCGGCGACGACTTCAGTCTCCCGGTTCTGCTGCGCTTGATCGAAGAGAAGCGCAACAGCAACGTGCTCAACGTGCCCAGCGTGTTGGTCAACAACAATGGCAGCGCTTTGGTGGAGGCGATTGAAGAGCAGCCCACCACGACCATCACCGCCAACGGCGGGGTCAGCGGCCAGACCCAAGAGAACTTCAACGACTACGTGGAGGCGGGTATCTCCATGCGGATCTCCCCCTCCATTAGCGCCAGCCGCTACCTGCGCCTGGAGGTCTTCCTAGAGGTCTCGAACTTCCTGGGCGCGGTCCAGGGCGCCATCCCCCCGGCGCGAACCACGCGTACCATCGAGACCACGGTCAACGTGCCCGATGGCGACACCATGGTCATCGGCGGCATCATCCTCGACAACCACAACAAGACCCGCAGCCAGGTCCCCTTCTTGGGCGACCTGCCCATCATCGGCGGATTGTTCAGGCGCACCAGCGACACCCTGGATCGCACGGCCCTGTACTTCTTCGTGACGCCGCACATCCTGCACGACGCGGACTTCGCCGACTTGGCTGAACTCAGCTACATCAAGAAGATGGAAGCTGCCGACACCATCGGGTTGGAGCGCATGCGCGCCATCGATAAGAACTTCGGCGGCCAGCAGGGGCGCATCGACCTGCAGGGCCTTTCGATCCCGCTCTACTCCGCTCCCGAGCGTGGTGAGACCGGCGCCAGCGACCTGGGCCTCGACGAACTCGAAGTCCAAGCCGCTCTCTCGAGCCAAGCCAAGACGGAAAGCGAAGAGAACTAGAACGCACTGCAAGTCCCTTGAGGACCGTTGGGCCTGGCCTTGTCAGGGCCGGGCCCAACAGCATTCCCCCCATCCAATAGCGAAGAGCGAACAAGAGAACAGTTTCATGGCAAGCATCGGTGACATGCTGGTGGATGCGGGAATCACCCGAGACCGCCTAGAAGAATGCCGCGGGGTAGCGGCGACCACGGGCGAGTCCCTGGACCGGGTCGTGCTCCAGAAGGAGTACATGGACGAGGTTCTGCTGCTGCAGATCTACGCCAAGCACTTGGGCTACGAGTTCCGCAAGAGCCTCGAGGGCACCAAGGTGCCCAGCGAGTTCATCAACCAGGTTCCAGTGCAGTTCTCGCGCAACTACAACCTGGTGGCCCTAGATCGCACCTCCGACAACGTGCTGAAGGTGGCCACCTGCGCGCCGCTCTCGCCGCACCCCATGGACGACTTGGCAGCCATGATCGGCTGCGAGGTGGACGCGGTGCTCGCCCCTAGGCTCGAGATCACGACGCTCATCGCGCGCGCTTACAGGCACAAGGCTGATGGCGTAGACGAGGCCCTCTCCTCCGTGGCGGAGGATGGCGACATCGGCTCTATGGCTGCCGAACTGGAGGACGTCGAGGACGTACTCGACGTCTCCAACAAGGCGCCGATCATCAAGCTGGTCAACACGATCCTGTTCCAGGCCTTGAAGATGCGCGCCTCCGACGTGCACTTCCAGCCCTACGCAGATCGCTTGCAGGTGCGCTATCGCATCGACGGCATCCTGTACGACATGGACCCCATCCCGCGCCGGGTCCAGGATGCGATCATTAGTCGTATCAAGGTCATGGGCAAGATGGACATCGCCGAGCGGCGTCTGCCCCAGGACGGCCGCGCCACCATTCGCCTCGGCGACGGTGAGGTCGACGTGCGTATCAGCTCCATCCCCACCAGCGATGGCGAGCGCATCGTGCTGCGACTCTTGGACAAGACGGCCAAGCTCTATCGCATCAAGGAGATCGGCCTGACCAAGGAGAACGCCGACATCCTCGAGAACTACCTGACCTACAACCACGGCATCATCCTGGTGACGGGCCCCACCGGCTCGGGCAAGACCACGACGCTGTACGCGTCCATGTCCGAGATCGACACCAGCCAGAAGAACGTGCTGACCATCGAGGACCCGGTCGAGTACGCACTCGCCGGCGTCAGCCAGGTACAGGTCAACACCAAGAAGGGTCTGACCTTCGCCCGCGGCCTACGCTCCTTCCTGCGTCAGGACCCTGACGTGATGATGGTCGGTGAGATTCGAGACCTGGAAACCGCCGAGGTGGCCATCCGTGCCGCCCTGACCGGTCACCTGGTGTTCTCTACGGTTCACACCAATGACGCCGCCTCCACCATCACTCGTATGGTGGACCAGGGCGTAGAAGCCTACCTGGTGGCCAGCTCCATCGTGCTGATCATCGCGCAGCGCCTGGTCCGGACCGTGTGCCAACACTGCCGCGTGTACGAGCCCATGAACGATGAGTGGCGCGCCAAGCTCAAGAAGGTCGGCCTCGATCCGAATGAGCTCACAAACGGTGTGGCCGTTGGCAAAGGCTGCGACGAGTGCTTCGAGTCGGGCTACTCCGGCCGAACCGCCATCTACGAGTTCCTGCCCGTTAGCGAAGGCCTGCGCACCATGATCATGGAGGGCAAGAGCGCCACGGATATCAAGCGCTACGCCGCCGAGCAGGGCATGATCACCCTGCGCGCCGACGGCCGTGGAAAAATTAAGGATGGCCTCACCACCGCGGACGAGGTCTTGCGCGTTACCCAACTGGATATGGAGTAGTCGGGTCAATCGATGCCCATCTACGAATACAAAGCCTACGCCCCTGGCGGCTCGAATAAAGCCGGCATCGTCGACGCGGACACCGAGCGCGCCGCGCGGCAGAAGTTGCGCCGTGAGAACCTGATCGTTCACAAGATCTCGGAGGTTCGCGGAGGCAAGAAGGTCAAGCGTGGCAAAGACGGCAAGAAGAACAAGAAAGCCGGCATGCTTTCGCGCGCCATGGATGCGCGTGCGCGCAGCACGGGCCCCGGTGCCCGCGAGTCAGAGATCATCGGCGGAATCACGCGCCAGCTGGCCACCCTGCTCGGCTCCGGCATCGCTCTGACCGAGACCCTCTCGGCCATCATCGATCAGTCGGAGCAGCGCAAGGTCGAGACCATGTTCCGCGAGATCCGCGAGAGCATCCAGCAAGGCACCAACCTGGCTGACGCGCTGCGCCAGCACCCGGGCTGGTTCTCCGACCTGTACATCAACATGGTCGATGCGGGCCAAGCCGCAGGCAACCTAGACTCGGTGCTCACGCGCATCGCCGACTACATGCAGGCCCAGCGCGCCCTGCGCCGCAAGATCATCAGTGCCCTCATGTACCCGTGCATGATGATGGGTATCGGAGCCATGGTGGTCTCCGTATTGATGGCCAAGGTGGTCCCTGAGATCACCAACATGCTGCTGGAGCAAGGCAAGGCCCTGCCCAGCTCCACGCGCCTGCTAGTAACCATCAGCGATGTGTTCAAGGACTACTGGGGCTGGATGGTGGTCATCATCGGCCTGCTGGCCTTCATCGTCGAGCGCATCTACCGCGACACGGACAAGGGCCGGCTCTGGATCGACCGCATCCTGCTGCGCGTACCCGTGCTCGGCGAGCTTCTGCGCAAGGCAGCCGTGAGCCGCTTCACGCGCACCCTAGCTACCCTGCTGCAGTCCGGCGTGCCCGTCATTCAGTCCCTCGACATCACCCGCAAGGTCGTCGGCAACCGCGTCATCGCCGACGCCACCCTCCACATCCAAGAGCGCGTGATCGAGGGTGCCGACATGTCCACGCCCCTCAAAGCCACCGGAGCCTTCCCCTCGACCGTGAGCTACATGGTCGCTGTGGGCGAGCAATCCGGTGAACTCGAGGAGATGCTCGACCGCATTGCCGGGGCCTACGACGAGGAAATCGACGTGGTCACGGAGCGCCTAGCGGCCCTGCTAGAACCGATCATGATCGTGGTTCTAGCCGGAATCGTGGGCTATATCGTCTTCGCCATCGTCCAGCCGATCCTCGAGATCGGGCAAATGTAAAGCAGCTCGGGCGCGCCCAGCGCGCCCGAAACCGAGGTACCTACACCATGCAATCCCTTTCCAAACTCAACGCAGCACGCCGCAAGGGCGAATCCGCTGGCTTCTCGATCGCCGAGCTTATGGTGGTCATCCTGATCATCGGCCTGCTCGCCACCCAGGTCCTGCCGCGGGTCCTCGAACGCTTCGGCGACGCCAAGAAAGGCAAGGCCAAGGCTGACCTGGCAGCTATCCACGGCGCAGTCACGCAATTCGCCATCAACAACGGCGGCCGCGAGCCCGACTCCCTGGAGCTCCTGGTTCAGAACGATGCCAACAACAACCGCTACCTGGAGCAGACCGTAGTGCCCAAGGACCCCTGGGGGAACGAGTACTACTACCAGCCGCGCAGCGGCGGCCAGGAAAGGCAGCTGCTCACCTACGGCGCCGACGGCAGCCCCGGCGGCGAGGGTGAGGACACGGACATGACCATTCAGCAGGTCCTCAACGGCGAGCTGTAGGACCCCACTTGAAGCGCCCTCTGCTCAGTACCAAGCGCGCCTCGGCGCCCACCTCCAGACGCGCAGGGTTCACCCTGATCGAGCTGGGTGTGGTGGTATTGATCATCGGCATGATGACCTTCACCGTGAGCAACAGCCTGGAGTCGCTGCTGCCCGGTGAGCGCATGAACACCAGCGTGCGCCAGCTGGCCTCGCAATTGCGCCAGGCCCGCTCCGAGGCCTTCATGCGCAACGCGGAGTTCTTCATCGAGTACGACATCGAGGAGAATCGCTACCGTTTGGTTACGCCCTTCGTGGAAGGCGGCGGTTTCTTCCTCGAGGGCATCCACCATGAGGAGGACCGCTACCTCGGGGAGTGGACCCCCCTACGCAGCGGCGTGGAGTTCGGCTCCGTCATGCTTGCCGGCGAGGTCTACAGCACCGGCTCGATATTCGTGCGCTTCGACCCCTCGGGATCCGCCTCCGATCATCTGGTGATTCTGACCCAGCCGCAATACTCGACGATCTACACCATCGAAGTCATGGCCCTGACCGGCCTGATCCGTTTCCACGATGGACCCTTCCAACGCGGGCTCCCTGAAGACTCGGACTTCGACTGATGAGACTACTCAGCCACAAGCGCCGCTGCCCCCAACGCTCAACTGCGGCCGGCTTCACCCTGGCCGAAGCCGCGATCACGATCGCCATCGTGGGTCTGACCTTGGCCTACACCATGCAGGCCCTGCAGAGCGCGCAGATCACCGCGGCCCACAGCCGCAACGTCAAGGTCGCTCGCGAGCTGGGCATGCTGACCCTCTCGGAGATCGCCACCGGCCGCTGGTGGGATGACATCGATACCGAGCGCGGAGGCACCTACGCCGAGCAGGAGTACCACGACTTCTACTACGAGCTAGCCGTCGGCGACGAGTCCTTCCCTGACGACGACTCCCACGACGACTACTACGACGGCATCAAGCACGACAACTGGCGCTACCGCGAAGAGCAGGCCAACAACGACATCGACTTCGACGAGGACGAGGAGGCCGCCCAGGCCTTTGAGAAGATCCAAGTCCAGGTCACCTTCCCCCAGCTTTCCGACCTGCTGGAGAACAAAATCACCCTCGAGCGCTGGATCCCCTGGGAACAGGTATACGGAGTAGATGAGGATCTAGAGGCCGGGACGAGTGAGGACTCACCCGACGGCGAATCCTTCAGCCCTCCGGACGGAGAGTCCGAGTAGTGCGCCCTTCAGTCCCCAGCCCCAGGCATCCCATGCGCCAGTCCAAAGCCGCCTTCACCATCGTCGAAGTCCTGCTGACCGTCAGCATCATGGGCCTGATGATGGTGGCGATCACGCAGCTACTGACCTCCGTGCGCGTGACCCGCGACCGTATCCACAACATTCAGGAGACCCAGATGGCGGGTCCTGTGATCGTGGACATGATCGTGCGCGACCTCTACGCCATTCACGTGGCCGACCGTGCGCGCGAATTCCACCTGCGCGTTCAAGACCGTGTTGAGTACGGACTCGACGCGGACCGCATCGACTTCGTCACCAGCACCGACGCCCGTGAAGCCATGCTCGACGGCGAGCGCCAACTGCGCGCCGACTTGTGCGAGGTGGGCTACGTAACCCGCGTGCGCCCCGACGATGATGAGTTCCTCGAGCTCTTCCGGCGCGAAGCCTTCGGCGTGGATGAGAATCCCTTCCACGGCGGCAACTACACCTTCCTCACGGACCGGGTGAAGTCCCTCGCTATCGACGTCTACACCTTGGACGGCCCCGATGAGGAGCCGCTCCAGGAATGGGGTCTCAACCAACAGGACACCGAGACCCACGGCCTACCCGCCTGGATCGAGATTCGCCTGACACTTGAGAACGCACCGCGCCTCCTGCGCGAGCAAATCGAACGCTCCAGCCGCGAACGCGCCACGGTCACCTACATCCGCACCATCCGCTTCCCCGAAGGTCTGCGCTACGAGGAAGACGAAGACGTCCCGCGCTTCGGCATCCCCCAGCGGCCCGCCGAGGGATCAGGCGAGGGCGAGGAAGAGGAAGGCGACAACATCGCCCAGAACCCGGATGACTTCACCAACACTCTGAACAATCAGGGCCGAGGCGACCAACAGCGCAGCAGCCCGACCAACGACTCGGGCAAGAGCAAGCCCGTCACCATCGCCGACCCGAACGGCAACCTCTAGTCACCGTCCGGTGGGCGCTCCTAAAGCGCCTTCCCGAGGATCTCGCGACCGCCCAGGTACATGCGCAGGGGCTCGGGCACAGCGACGCGCCCATCAGCCATCTGATGGTTCTCAAGGATGGCGATCAGCATGCGCGTGGACGCAGCCACCGTGTTGTTGAGCGTGTGGCAGAAGCGCACCTTGCCGTCACCATCGCGGTAGCGCAGCTTGAGGCGCCTGGCCTGGAACTCATGGAAGCGTGAAGCCGAGTGGGTCTCTCCGTAGCTATCGCGTGAGGGCATCCAGGTCTCGATGTCGAACTTCTGAATCTGGGGTTGGCCGAGGTCGCCGCCGCAGACATTGACCACCCGGTAGGGCAGGTCCAGGGACTGCAGCAGATCCTCAGCGTTGCCGAGAATCTCCTGGTGAGTCGCGAGGCTCTGCGCCTCATCGTTGATGTCGAGCACCACCTGCTCCACCTTCTGGAACTGGTGCACGCGGTAGAGCCCCTTGGTGTCCTTGCCGTAGGTGCCGGCCTCGCGCCTGTAGCAGGAGGAGAGCGCCACGTACTTCCGCGGCATCTCGGACAGGGCCATGATCTCGTCCTGGTGCAGAGCAGTGATCGGCACCTCGGCTGTGCCCACCAGGCACAGGTCGTCGCGCTCGTCGGTCTTGTAGGCCTGGTCTTCCCCGCCAGGGAAGTAGCCGGTACCCACCATGACCTCAGAACGCACCAGGGTCGGCACGCTCAAGGGCGTGAAGCCCTTGGAGACCATCAGGTCCAAGGCGCAGCGCATGATCGCGCCCTCCAGCAGCGACAGGTCGCCCTTGAGAACGTAGTTGCGGCTGCCCGCGAGGCGCGCGCCAGCGATGATGTCGAGCCAGCCCTGGGCCTCGGCCAGTTCTTGGTGCGAACGTGCGGGGAAGTCGAAGCTGCGTGGCTCCCCCACCTTGCGCAGCTCGACGTTGTCTTCGTCCGACTTGCCCTCGGGCACGTCATCGGCCGGCACGTTGGGCACCAGCAGCAGCAGCGCATTCAACTCGTCAGCGATCAGACCCTGGCGCTCCTCCTTAGTCTTCAGCTCGACCTTGAGTTCGCGCTGCTCTTCCAAGAGGCGCTGCTTCTCCTCCGCATCCGCCTGACGCAGGGCCTTGCCCGCCTCCTTCTGGCGCGAGCGCATGCTGTCCACATCCGTGCCCAGAGCGCGACTCTCCTGGTCTAGCTCCAGGATGCGATCCACGTCGCAGGCGATGTGTTTCTTCTCGGCGCCGGCGCGTACCACGTCGGGGTTCTGGCGGATGAATTTGAGGTCGAGCACGAGGTCGGTCTTCTTGGAGGTAACTAAGGTCACGGCGGAGCCCAGAGCGGGCCCCGCCGTGATTGGGGTTTAGGAGCCTAGCGGGGAGCCTACTTCTTCCACTCGGAGGAGATCTTGCCGAACAGCTTGTTCTTCTTGTCCACCAGCTGGACCTCCACCTCGGTCATGCCGGCCTTGATGGGCAGGGCCAGATCGTAGGGGAACCAAGCAGCTTTGTAGCCCTTCTTGGGGTCCCGCTTGACGTTGTAGATGTCGTCTTGGGAGATCAGCATGGGCATCTTCTTGCCCTTTCCGCCGCGCTTAGAGCCTGCCTTGCGCATGCTCACCTCGGGCTTGGGCACGCAGCCATAGGGCCGGCCGTAGTGCTCGCCCCCGCGGCCGGTGATGACCACGCTTTGACCGTCTACGATCAACTCGCTGCCGTTCACTTCCGTGTTGAAGTCGAAGCCAAAGGGCGCGCCGATCTTCACGTCCACGGTGGTGCCCTCGGAAACAGCGTAGGAGACGCTGGATCCAGGCAGGATCAAGGCCTTCATCTGTTGGCGCTTCTTGCCCTTGCGCAGGATGCCGAAGTAGAGCTTGTAGACCCCGATCGGGACCTCCACCTCACGCCCCTTGGCCGCAGCCAGATCAAAGAAGGAGTTCTCGTAGGCCTGGCTTCCTTGCACGATCACGAAGCTGGGCTTGATGCCCTTGACGTCGAGCTTGAGGAAACCCGTGCGCACGGCGCTGGGAGTAGCACTCAGGGTGCTGCCGCCGTTCTGTGCCTCGAGCTTGTACCAGGCATCACCGATCTTGGTGAACTCGCTCCAGGGCTGGGCGCGTTCGGATTCGCCGATCACGATCGAGTCCATCTCCGGCTGGAAAGCGCCCGAGACGAGACCGATGTGTGCCCATGACTGTGGCTTGCCGCCGTAGATGCCGTCCATGTCCTCGTCGATCACGCGCACGGGAGTGCCGTTGATATCGCCCACCATGGAGCCTGCAGCCACCACGTAGATCGACATCTGCTCATCCTGGGGAGACAGGTTGAGCTCGGTGTTCTGGTAGGTGTCGGTGGTGTTTCCGATCACCGCCAAGAAGCCGGTCTTGCGCGCTTCTGCGCCGGTGCCAATATTCGCCTCGATCAAGGTCGGTGAACCGCGCAGAGGGATGTCTACATCCGTGGCGCCATCGCCATCCACGTCCACGCCGACCTTCGCCGAACCGGTGCGAATCGCGCGCAGGGCAAAATCAGTCATGCGGCCCACGGCCGACTTCGAGTCCTTCTTCTGCAGGTTGATCGCACCCCAGATCGGATAGTGATCGTCAAGGAAGTAGTTAGGCCGCAGGAAGGTGTCGTATTCCTCGAGCCCTTCAAAGGTCATGCTGGCGTTGACCGCTCCAGCCCCTCCGGCAGCGGATCCGGCAGCGGCTCCGGCGGGAGCACCAGGTCCAGCGCCTTCGGCGCCGGCCGCCGCCTTCGTCGGTCCGAAGCCAAGGCCCTGCAGCGCCGTCAGGCGCGAGCGCGTGGTCTTGTAGACACTGTCCTCAAGCCCGACGGACTTGCGCGCCTCACAGCCTTTGCGGAAGTACTCCTCCGCCTTGACGAAGTCCGCATCACGACCACGGTAATGATCGTCATAGCACTGACCCGCTAAGAGATATGCGCGCGAGGTGTAGAACTTGTCGCCCGTCGCTGCGAACAGAGTCGCCATCCCAGCCAGGTTGACGCCCACGGCGCCCAAGGCCTTGCGATCGCCGCCCTTATCGGTGATCTCGCGGAAGCGCGTGATGGCCTTGCCGTAGTCAGCCTTCAGCTTGAAGCGGTCGCGCTTACGCGGTCCGTCCAGCAGCGAGAAGTAGACTTCGATCTGATCCACGAAGTCCGTGCGGCGCACGGTGTTCCATGTGTTGCGCAGGGCGTTCATGCGCTCGTAGAGCGCATCGTTCGGCCGGGTGGCGATGTTCTCGGCAGTCTCGATAACCCACTCCACCACCTCATCGGGGTACTCCCGGAAGAGCTTCTCCAGGGTGGTCTTGGAGTTGATCTTGGTGGCCTGAATGAACTTCGTGCGGAAGTCACTGCGCCGATCAGCGCGCGCGCTCTCGGCCTCAGGGCCGGAGTCCCGGGCGCTGCCAGCCGTAGCGCTAGAAGCACCGGCCAGGGGCAGAAGGAGCAGGCTGCAGGCGAGAAGAGTCGATCGAGTAGGGAGTGTCATGGCGCGCACCGTGGGGTCCGAATCGGGGGATCATCAGTCTAACCCGCGCCCCGCCCCACGAACACCCAGCCTTCTGGCCCACGCCGTAGGGCTAGTCCCCTAGGGCTTGCGCTTGGAGGCCTTCTTAAGGAACTCTTTCTCGCGCTTGCTGAGCGAGCCCAGGCCTTCTTTCTGAATCTTCACCAACAGATCGTCCACCTGAAGCTCCGCGGCGCGCTCGCGCTCCACCTTCAGCTCGGCGTTCTTCTCCTCAAGCTTGGCCACCGGGTCGCTCCAGATCCAGCGGCGCTTGACCGTCAGGAAGCCGAATATCGCTCCGCCCAGGTGCACCCAATGCGCAACCCCATCGCCGCCTCCGTCGCGTAGACCCACCAGAATTCCAAAGAGATCCCCAGCGACAAGGAAGCCCACCAGGTACTTCAGCTTGACCGGGAACATGATCACGATCACGCGTGTATCGGGCGAGAGCACAGCGCAGGCGACCATGACACCAAGCACGCCGCCTGAAGCACCCACGGCGGGGATGCTTCCACCGGTGGCGAGGCTCACGATCAAGTGCAGCAAGCCGCCCACTAGCACCGCCATGAGGTAGGCCACCAGGAAGCGTCGCGGGCCCACCTGCGCCTCCAGCATGGTGCCGAAGAAGTACAGCCCCAGCATGTTGAAGAGCAGGTGGCTGAGCCCGTTCAGGCTGTGCAGAAAGCCGTAGGTCAACAGCTGCCACACCGGCACGAGCGGCATCCAGTCCCTCCACAAGCCCGGGGCTAGCCCGAGCCCGTCCAACACGAAGCGGCGCACGCCATCGTCAAAGGACAGGAAGAAGGTCAGGAAGAAGATCACCACGTTGGTGAGGATCAGATGCTTGACCACAGGGGTAAGACTGGGCATTCGCAGCCCTCCGCCCTGGCCGAAACCGCCGGAGTTGCCGCCGGGCTCGTACCCGCCGGAACCGTAGCCTTGTGAACCGCCTTGATTCATCCGGCGCTGGGCGCTCCGAGCAAGGAGGCAGGATCGATGCCCGCCGTGCGAGCGGCCGAATCCAAGGTGTTCTTGAGCAGCATGGCGATAGTCATGGGACCGATGCCCCCGGGCACGGGCGTGATCGCGCCAGCCACGGCGGCGGCGGGACCGAAGTCCACGTCCCCCACCAGCTTGCCGTCCTCGCCACGATTGATGCCCACGTCCAACACGGTTGCTCCCGGTTTCACCCACTCGCCCTGCACCATGCGTGCACGGCCCACAGCTGCCACCAAGATGTCGGCAGACTGACAATGGCGAATCAAGTCCACCTTAGGAGTTCGGCTGTGGCACAGGGTGACCGTCGCGTTTCGAGCCAGTGCCAGGCTCGCCAGAGGCTTCCCGACCAACATGGAGCGCCCGATGATCGTCACCTGGCGGCCCTCGATGGGGATCTCGTGACGGTCCAATAGCTCGATGCAACCGGCCGGTGTGCAGGGTCGGTGCCCGGGGGCACCGATCACCAGGGCCGCCACGTTCTCGGCGGTAAGCCCGTCCACGTCCTTGCTCGGAGCTAGCTGCCTGAGCACCGCGTCCGCGTTGAGGCCCTTGGGTAGGGGCAACTGCACCAGGATCCCGTGCACCGCAGGGTCCGCGCTGAGTCCAGCCACACACTCCTCGAGTTGCGCCTGGCTTGTGCTAGCCGGAAGCTTGACCGTGCCGACGTCAAAGCCAGCACCCGTGGCCGCGCGATCCTTGTTGCGCACATAGACCTCGCTGGCGGGATCCTCGCCCACCAGCACGACCCGCAGACCGGGGATCACGCCCTGCTTCGCCAACTCCGCAGACGCGCTAGCGATCTCCGCGCGCAAGGCGAGAGCAGTGGCCTTTCCATCGAGGAGACGGGCGGTGGTTTCAGAACTCATGGACGCGTGCGGGGAGAGGAATGGACTGAGGGAAACTGCGAACTCGAGGAATACGGGACGAGCCTACGCTCCGGCGGCCGCGCCGCCAGTGCTGGAACGACCCAAGAAGTGCGCAACGCCAGCCAACAGAATGATCCCGCCCTCCATGACGTAGAAGGAATTCAACGCGCCCGCCACCCCATCGGTGAAGCCATAGCTGTGCAAGCCAACGCCCAGCAGGTTTACGCCCCACCAGGAGAAGGCCACAACCATGCCACCGAAGATGGTGCTGAGCACCAAGCCTAGATGCTTGATCATGCCGGTCAGACGCGCATGCAAGATGGCGATTTGGATCAAGCAGATCAGCAAGGCACCGTTCTCCTTCGGATCCCACCCCCAGAAGCGGCCCCAGGACTCGTTCGCCCAGACGCCGCCGAGAATCGTACCGACCACGGAGAAGAGCAAGGCGAAGCACAGCACGCCGTACAAGGTGCGCAGCAGATCGCGCATGGCCTTAGGGTTCGTACGCTTCTTGCCGAACGCCCACATCACGAGCCACACATGGGCCAGTGCCGAAGCCAAGAGACCGGCCGCATACCCGAGAGTAATGCAGGTCACATGGGTGGCGAGCCAGAAGTTTGTGTCCAACACCGCTACCAAGCTCGGCATGGTGTCGCCCGCGGTGGCCGCTTCCTTGAGCTCGTACTTGCCCGCCAGGAACATGCCCATCAGGCCCAGCACAACAACCACGGAAAGGGCCATGCGCTTGGGGTTCAGCTTCTCCGCAATCATGCCCACCAGCACGGCGCTAGCCGTGATGAAGAGGATCGTCTCGTAGAGCGTGCTCACGGGCGGACGGCTGCGCAGGATGCAGCGCATCACGATGCCAGCGACCAGGAATAGCTCAGCGAGAATCGCAGGCCCCCAGATCCCCATCAGCAGGAACTTCCCAGGCTTCACCATCCAACTGATGGCGCACATGAGGAAGGCCAGGCCGAAGAGCAGCAGAGACTTGTAGAAATAGTCGACCGCGTAGAAGGAGCGCTCCATGGACACCTTCGAGTACTCGCCACGAGCTTCCGCTCGTGCCGCCAGGGACCCGTTGGCCGCCTGCAGTGCGGCGGTGAAGGCCTTCGCGTCCTGCTTGCTCTGCTCGACCTCCTGAAGCTTGGTCAAGGAATCCAGCAGGCTGGCTGCAGCAGGATCACCATCGACGGCGAGCGCCATCACGGCACCCGCATCGAGCCACTCAGCGCTTTCCGCATCCTGCGCCGGAGGAAACAGCCCCAAGCCACCGCTGACCATTTGAATCAGTCGCTCCAGTTGGTCGGCTAGACGCACCAACTGCTCCTGATCACGCACGGCCGCCTCATCCTTGTTCCGCAGGGAATCGAAGAGCGCCATCAACTCCGGTGCCTTGGCGACCACCTGGGCAGCACCCGTGCCGCCCTCGGGCCAAAGCGCCCGCATGCTTTCGCAGGAGTCCAAGCTCAAGTCCGCACTTGCGAAGGACAAGGTCATGCTCAGGCTCTCGTAGTCTGTCAGGTTGCGCCAAAGGCCCATCACCTGGCGGTCTTCGCGGCCTAGTTTGATCCTGGCCTGCTCCTTCTCGTAGATCTTGACCGCCTTCGCGCGCAGTGCCTCACGACCCTGGGCTAGCTCCTCGTAGGAGAACCAGGCGCGACGCTTCATCTTGGCGCCCACCCCAATAGATGTCACCAGGTCCCAGTCATCGACCTTGAAGCACGCATAGTGCCCGGCCTGCCCAGGAAAGAGCATCAAGTCCAGCAGCCACCCCATGGCGTCCAGCTTGTCCTCGGGGGCTAGGCCCTCGACCTTCAAGCTGCGCTTGCCGTTCATCTTCAGCAAGCGGAAACCTGCCACTGTGGAGAGCGGCTTGATCCGGCCGGATTCCTGCACAGGCAAGGAACCCGCCAGGTCTAGCATCTCCTGCGTGTAGCTGAAGCTGCGGCTCTCATGGTCGTGGTCGTGGTCGTGCTCCGCCTGAGCGAAGAGCGAGCCCCCCAAGCCAAGACAGGCCGCCAGAATCAGGAGTAGACCGCGGGGGCCACGTTGTGAATGTAGTTGTTTCATAGCTCTACGCTCCTTGCTCCTCTGCTTCCTTCAGACGTGCGCGACTCTGGCTGCCGATGTAGCCAGCCAAGCGATAGCCGAAGGCTATCAGCATGCCGATAAAAATCACCCAGCAGGCATATTCTGGCCATTGGTCAGAGGGGTTCTCCACCACCGAGAAGGTCGAGAATAGAGGCGCATTCGGCCCCGCACCCTGGGGTCCCCAGCCGGACTGGAAGAGGATCAAGCCCTTATAGCGCAAGGGGTTGTTCATCCAGATGTGCACGGGGGTTTCCTCCCCATCTTCAATGCGCAGAATGTCGCTAGAAAAGGAGGCCGCCATGCTGGTGCGTGCGTGATCCTCCTTCTCGAAGTCCACTAGGCGCACTTCGAAGGGCATGTTGATGCGCGTGTGGCGCAGCTTGATCGCCCAGCGCTTGCCGCCGGCCTCAAAGACCCACGGATGGTTGGCCACGCTCCAGAGGATGCCCTCCTGCACGCGACCGCTAGACCGATCCATGGCGCTCACATACATGGCTGCCAGGTTCTGCTCGTTTTCCTTTTCCTTGGTCTGTGGCACGACCGTATAGCCGTCCACTGCGGGCAAGGCGTACTGCCCACCCATCCCAGCAGCGACGACCCGCGCGTTCGGCACGAAGATGCGCAGGGTCAGGGCCAAGGGCAAATCCTCGGCACTCATCTCGCGCTTATCCTCCCCGTTCAGGTGCATGAACTCCGAACCGGGGATGAGCCACTCCTGGTAATCCTCCGTCTCCGTGACGTCGTAGACGGCGATCTCCCAGTCGTGATAGTGCACGTACTCCGAGCTGCTATCACCCTCGTACAAGGTCAGGTACCCGTCGGAGCTGTAGTACTCCTTGACCAAGCCAGCCAAGAGCAGAAACACGATGCCGATGTGCACCACGATCACTCCTGCGGTGCGCCAGCTGCGCTTGATGCGGTAGAGGCCGCCCAGGAAGAGGTTGACCGCTAGGACAGCCATCAAGGTCATGGCGCCCGGCAAGGGCACCACCAACGGTCCTGCCGGCTGCAGAATCAGCCAGGATCCAAAGTAGGTGTTCACAGAGTCGTACAGACCGTGCTCCACCTGATCCAAGGTGCCTAGGAAGGTCACCACTGCCATCAGCAGCAGGATTACTACCGCCAGCTTCTGCGAGGAGAGCACGTCCAAGCCCTGCTCCAGGATATTCTTGCGTTCGACAGCCATCTAGATGCCCTCCACGATGCTTGCAGCGAAATTCACGAAAGCGTCGCGCCTCTCGGCCACCGCGCCCGCCGGTCCGATCAACTTGACCGTCACCGCCTTATCCGGAAGCAGCACGATGGTGGCCATCAGGCCTTGGGCTGCGGCGTCCTCGCCGTTCATGCCCTTGAAGTCGCCGGTGCCGTCAACCAGCGGTGCCTGCTGGCCGAGGATCGGGATGTGAGTCAGGTTGGCTACGCCATCGGCGCCGATCTCCGGCTTGCCGATCTGCTTGAGCCAGCGGTTGAGGTTGCCCAGCACGCCGCCGCCGGTACCGCCGAGCACACTGATGTAGCACTCGACCCCGTCGCCCGCGTCGTAGTTCACGAGGCGCATGGTCTTCGGCGCAGTCTTGCTCCAAGTCTCCGGAGCAGTCCAGTTCAAGCCGCCGTCGGCGGGGCCCTGAGGACCCGAATTGCCGGAGGGAGCGGCTCCCGAGTCTGACGAGGGAGGAGTGATATCCAGCGATGCGCAGAGTGCCAGGAAGCGCGGTAGTTCCGCGTCTACCAGATCCGTGGGACCGGTCATCTTCACGAATAAGGTGAAGCCCGGCATGGTGTGAATCAGGCCGACCAACTTGGCGCCGCTGACCACAGCCGCCTCCATGTTGCGGTAGTCGCCCTCGACCTCAACAAAGGGAGCAGGCCTGAGGGACAAGGGGTGCATCGGTAGGGCCGCCACCGCCTCGGCGCTGATCGGCGGTTGGCCCACCTGATCGCGCCAGCGGTTGACGTTGGCCACCAAGCCCCCGCCATCTCCGCCCATGGCGACGGCGTAGCATTCCACGCCAGGCGCGGCATCGATGCTGAAGTCGGCGATCCTCAGATTCGAGCGCGGGGGCACGCTCGTCCAACCCTCAGGAATATCCCAAGCAAAGCCCGAGGCATTGCCTCCGCTCGCACTCGAGGGAGTGGCCTGGGCCTCCGCACGCAAGCGCGCGCCAGACTCAAAACGCTCGCGGCTAGTAACCCCGGGCCGGGCGCGCCCGTCCCCCGTGGCTACCGTCCGGCGTTTGTGGATATCACCCGGTCCGTCGGCATCGCTGCACCCGGTCAAGCCTCCGCAAAGGGTCCAAAGGCTCAGCGCCAGAAGCGCACGGGAAGGTCGTTTCCTAAATTGTCTCAACATGTTCGATCCGGCCATGAATGGGCTTACCAGCGCCGTGCGAGTATGAACTCACCGACGCGCACAAGATCCTGTCTCGCCGGCGTATCCGGCAGTCTTGCCAAGCGCCCCATAGCGCTAGCAAGTAGTTCATCCGCACGCGCCCTAGCGTGGTCTAGACCCGGTTCCAGGTCGCAGACTTCGCGCAGGGCTTGCGCACGGTTGGTTATGTCGGGCCGCGTATAGGCGTCCCGGATGGCAGCGCGTGTGATCTCGTCAGCCGTGGAGTAAATGTGCAGGACCGGCAAGGTCACTTTGCCGTCCTCCACGTCATTGCCGACGCTTTTGCCGACCTCCTCTACGTTGCCGACCACATCGAGCACATCGTCGATGATCTGGAAGGCTAGACCGAGCTCCCACCCAAAGGTGCGCATCTCGGCGCCCGGGCTGCCAGGGCTGGGCTCGGTGTCCTCCGAGGGATAGCTCGCCCCCAGCTCACAAGCCGCCGCGTACAGCTCTCCAGTCTTGGCCGAGGCGATCGACTCATACTCCGCCTGGGAGAGCTCGAAGTCATAGCGCCGCCGGGCCTGCTCGATCTCCCCCGCGCAGATGCGCTGGGTGGTGGCCGAGAGCACGCGACTGGCCAAGCGACTCGGCAGCCAGGTCGAGAGCTGGAAGGCGCGCGCGTACAAGAGGTCCCCGAGCAGCACCGCAGTCTGGTTATCCCAGCGGTGATTCACGCTGGCTACGCGCCGCCGAATGTCCGCGCCATCCAGCACGTCATCGTGCACCAGTGTCGCCAGGTGGATCAACTCCACCACCGCCGCCACTCGCGCCAGCTCATCGGGATTCGCCGTGTCCGGTCCAACAGCTTTGGCGGTCAGCAGCACCAACGCCCCGCGCAACTGCTTGCCCTGAAAGCGACCGATGTGATCGATCATCTCCTGAACGGCAGGACGGTCGGAATGTAGTTGGTCCTGGACCACCGTGCGCATGCTCACCAATTCCGCGGCAATGGGCTCCAGCAGGCTGCCTATTTGAATCTTCATCTAGCTCGGTCTTCTCGCGTGCAGGCCATGAGGGCGTCCCACTCGGCGGGGGTGTTCACATTCATCAAGCTGCCAGCGACAGTCTCTGGAGCAGTCAGCTCCAACACGCGCGCGGGACTGCCTGCCACCTCGGCCTTCCAGTAGGCCAAGGCCCGACGTTCTCCACGATCCAATGCGTCAGTAATCGCGGGCCCGCAGGCCTGATCGATCAAGCAGCACAGGGGCTCCGGTCCACGGCCGCAGTTCCACGCGTAGACATGCGATCCAGGCTGCGCGGCGCAGGCACTCAAGAGCCCGTCCAGCGCGGCTTCGCTAAGCCACGGCAAGTCGCAAGCGACCGCCAAAACCCAACGGGTACGCGCCGCCAGCAGTCCGGCTTCCAAGCCGCCGAGCGGGCCCAGATCAGGTCCGCGGTCCAAGGCCATGGGCAGGCCACGATCCGCGTAGCGTTCCTGCGCACCTGGCGCCAATCGAACTTCGACGCAGCGGCTCGCCAAGAGCTTCGTCGCCCTGTCCAAGAGCGCGACCGAGTCCAGTTCCAACAGCGCTTTGTCGCTCCCCATTCGGCGGCTCGCACCTCCGCAGAGGACGAGTCCGGTGACTTCTTCAGCGCGAAGCATGATGCGCGCGAGTCTGACCCGAAGCTCCACGTGGGAACCTCAGAGCTGCCCTACTCGGAGTCCTCCCCAGTGGTTTTGGATTCGTCGATCTCAGGGCTTTCCCCTTCGTCCTTCAGGCCCTTCTTGAACTGGGTGATGCTCGAACCCATGGAACGAGCCAACTCCGGCAGCTTGCGGCCACCGAAGAGCAACAGAACGATGAGCAGGATCGGCAGGATCTCCTGCCAACCGAGCATGGCGAAAGCGAATTTGGTCATGATCGACGGCTGGCCAAGGGATGGTTCGACCAGCACTGCACCAATCTAATCGGTAATGCCGCCCTCGCCCCTCGCGGTCCGCTCAATTTTCCTTTCCAGCCGCCTACGTAACTTGGCCTGAACGCGCGGCTCCAGGGCCTTCCAAGGCTGTGCCGGATCGCCGCAGCAAGCCATGGTCCCCTGGGCCTTGCCACCCACCCTGGGAGCACATCCCACGCGTAGACCCGCAGCCGCCAGGGAGGTGCGCACCGTTAGCGAGGAGCTGTAGGTGACGAGCCGCGCTTCGGGCCCCATGACACGGGCCAAATCACGGGCAAAAGCGGGCTGCCAGAGCTCAGGCTCCTGGGCTGGCGCAAAGGGGTCCAAGAACACCCCGTCGAAGGGCTCCGCAGCGGCCAATTGCGGCAATTTGTCGCAGGCGTCCCCCATTAAGAGGCTCAAGTGACCCCCAAATCGCCCCAAGGGAACTCGATCGGGGCCCGTTTCCGGTCCCAGGAGTGCTCCTACGGCTGCCCGCACTTGGCCATGCCAAGACCGCCAATCGGGAAGCCGCGGACCGCAGACCGGTTCGGCCAAGGGCGCAACCTGGTCGAAGCTCCCCCAGCCGAGGGCTGTTCGCGGCCCCTCCGGGTCCAGCTCCAGGGAGACCGCTTCCAGTCCAACCCCATGGGGTTCGAGCCAGGCTAGGGCCGCGGCCAGGTTCAAACCGCTGCCGAGCCCCACATCCAGCAAGCGAAAAGGCCGCCCCCGCGGGAGCCGCCCAGCTACAAAAACGCCTGCGGCGTACCGCAGGCATGCTTGTGTCCAGGCTCCGTCAGCTGAGTGCATGCGCACCCCATCCGTAGGGCGCACAAGGGTCGGTGACCCATCTGCAGTCAGTTCGGTTGCCCAGCTCATGTGGGAATCTCCACGGTAGACAGTCTACCGCAGACCTTCCCGTGAATCAGCTAGCGGAGTCAGCCCGTTGGGCGTCGCGACCGTAGAGGTTCATCTGGTTGTCCAGTTTGCCGACCATGTCGCCCATATCGCTGGAGAGACCGGCCAGGGCGCGCTGGAAGAGGCTACCTGCGTGATCGCCAGTGATCCCGCCACCTTCGACGGCGGAGGACAGACGATCGAGCAGACCAAGCAGGTCAGCACCAGCGTTTTGCAACGCTTCGCCGCCCACACCATCTTGCTTGAAGCCATCGAGGCGGTCAGCGAGGGTGCTAGCGAAGGCGTCCAAACGCCCGGCCACATCACCTTCGGCATCACTGCCTGCGCCATCTACGTCGTCAGCTTCGGCAGCAGCGTTACCGCCGGGAGCCTGCTTGACTGCGCCAGCGCTATCGGCACTCGCGACGTTCGCGAGGGTGGCGCCACCGTCGGTGGAACCCGTGCCGAAGTTGTCACTGTTCGTGCTTTCGCTATCGGTCTTGGGTGCCACGGCGGCTTTGATGCCTTGGCCCAAGTTGGAGAGAGCGGACTGCACGCCTTGACCGACGGCTGTTGCGTCGAGGCTGCCGTCTGCAAGCCCGTCGCGCAGGGCGCCGAGCTTCTCGGCGAAGCTCTGCTGTACCTCGCGCAGGGCTGCGACGGTCTCCTGGTCAGCACCTTCGGCCAGGGCGCCGATGCGCTCGTTGACCTGGGCTTCGAAGCCGTCGAGGCGCTCGCTCGGAGAACTGCCGCCTTCGACGCTGCCGGTGTTACCGACTGCGGCGGGCTTGCCAGCTTCTCCGGGCTTCCCGAGAGCTTGGCTTCCAGCAGCTTGGCCGGGAGCCATAGCGGAGCGCACGGTGCCGGCCGTCATGGCCAGGGCGTTGCGCACGCCACGCTCAAGGTCCGCACCGCTCAGGCTGCCATCAGAGATGCCGTCCTGAAGGCGCTGAACGTAGCCGGAGAAGTCGTCCTGGACCTGAGACAGGTCCATGCCCGTCTTCTCGGCCAGGTTGGAAAGGCGCTCGTTGACCTTATTGGCGAAGGAGTCGAGCCGCTCGCTGGGGCTCTGACCTTCCTTAGGGCCACCAACGATGTCCGCGGAGTCGCGGAGAGGTTGGGTGTCAACTTGCTGAGTGTCGCCCCGCCCGGCGGGAGGTCCTTGGACTGTATTGGCCCGGACCTCTCCCACACGCACGGATGATTGTTGCGAGGGTTGGATTTGCATGCCTGGTTTATCGGCAGAACCCTCCAGCACTTCAGTCGAAACTAGCTGCCATTTGAAAAGTCCCGTCCTGGGATCCTTCGAACCCAAGTCGAAGACCTGGAAAAGTCTTCCAGGGGAATGCAGCACAAGTTTCCAGTTGACCGCGCCATGCTTGAATCGTGGAGAGTCAAGAAGAGGCCAGTTATATGTGCCACGCCTGCGGAGAGTCGATAGTGGTGCCCATCGACGTCAGCCAGGGATCCCGGCAGGACTATGTCGAAGATTGCCCGGTCTGCTGCCGCGCCAACGTGATTCACGTACGTCTCCTCTCGGACGAACAGTTCGAAATCTGGAGCGACGCGGAGGACTAGGAGCCAAATCCGGTCCGCCGCAACAGTCACAGCCCCCCCCACACCGACGTAGCCTGCAGCCCTCACCCTTCCCAAAATGGAGCAGCCCTTGCACGTCGCCATCCTTGGCAACGGAATCACCGGAGCGACCGCAGCCCTCGAGCTACGGCGCCGCCAGCCCGACTGGCGCATCAGCATGATCTCCGGCGAGTCGACCTATCCGTACTCGCGCCCGGCCCTGATGTACATCTGGATGGGCCACATGACCTACCAGGACACCAAGCCCTGGGAGAACGAGGTTTGGGAGCAGCAGCGCATCGCACGCATCCGCGACTGGGTCATCGGACTCGATGCCGGCGCCAAGGTCCTCGAACTGCAAAAGGGCGGCAAGCTGCCCTTCGACAAGCTGCTACTAGCCACCGGCTCCAAGCCCAACCGCTTCGGCTGGAAGGGCCAGGACCTGGATGGAGTACAGAGCCTCTATTCGCTGATGGACCTGCGCCGCCTCGAAGAGAATACGCAGAACTGCAAGCGCGCCGTAATCGTCGGCGGCGGTCTGATCGGCATCGAACTGGGTGAGATGCTGCACAGCCGCGGCATCCACGTGACCTTCCTCGTGCGCGAGTCCAGCTACTGGAACGTGGTGCTGCCCAAGCAAGAGTCGGCCATGGTCAACCGTCTGATCGAAGAGGCAGGCTTCGAGCTACTGCTGGAAAGCGAACTGGACGAGATCCTGCCCGACGCGAATGGACGCGTGCAGTCCATCCGCACCAAGGACGGACGCAGCATCGACTGCCAACTGGTTGGCCTGACCGCCGGCGTCTCCCCCAACCTCGAACTCGTGCGCGAGAGCAGCCTGGAAACCGGCCGCGGCGTGCTCGTCAACGCCAAGCTCGAGACCAGTGCAGCCGACATCTACGCCGCCGGCGACTGCGCCGAGTTCCGCGCAGACTCCAAGGGCCCCACCGGCCTGGAGCAAGTCTGGTACACGGGCAAAGCCCAAGCCAAGATCGTCGCCGCCAACCTAGCCGGCGCAAGCGCTAGCTACTCCCCCGCAACCTGGTTCAATTCGGCCAAGTTCCTGGACCTCGAATACCAAACCTACGGCCGCGTAAACCGCCGCGTGGAGGGCGAAAGCGCTGCCTACTGGGAACGCGCCGACGGGCTCGCCGCCGTCAGACTCGTACTCCTAAACGGACGCGTGATCGGCATCAACGTCATGGGCACGCGCTTCCGCCACGAGGTCTGCGCGCGCTGGATCGATGCCGAAGCGCCCCTCGAAAAAGTGCTCGAGCAACTCTCCGAGGCCTACTTCGATCCCGAGTTCTACACGACCCACGAAGCCGAGATGGTCAGCGCTCTGCGCGCCGACGCCGCTGCTGCTACAGCCACTGGGGTGAACGCGTGATCGACTTCAAGGACCTGGCCTATGACTACGACGAGGAAGCCGAGGGCTTCGCCGAGCCGCCGAAGCTCGAAGCTCCGCCGGTCTCCACCCTCACGCGCGCCGGGCAAGCGATTGCCGGTATCGGCCTACTGTTCACTGTCCTCGCCACATTCAACGTCCCCTGGAACGGTTCCTGGATCGGGCTGATACTATCCATCGGCCTGCTCGCCGCAGGCGGTGCGCTAACCTTCTGGTCCGAGCGCAAGGACACCACCCCCGGCATTCAGCACGACGGCATCGCCTTCAGTAGCCTGCTCTCCCGCGGCGGCGCGGGTTGGCTGCTCGGCATCGCCATGACGGGCTTCTACGTCCTTATCTATTGGTACCCAAAGGCCCTCGGCTTCCAACCCGCCGTCTGGCAGGACGGCGCCGAGGTCAGTCCCGGTGTGATCACCGGCGGCCTCGTAGCCATGGTCGATCCCCTGGCCCAGTGGCTCACCGGCGGCCCCGCCAGCCAGTGGTTCCTCTACGGCGTGCTCTACACCGCGATCATCCTGGTCTACGGCGTGCGCATGGCCATGAAGTACCGGCACAATCGCTACCAACTGCTGCGCACCGCGTCGGTGGCTTTCTTCCAGCTGATCTTCGCCTTCCTGCTGCCGGGCTTCATGCAGAGCATGAACGAGCCCTATTACGAGCTCAACGGCATCTGGCCGCTCAAGTACGACTACCTGCTGCCCAGCAAGCTCTCCGAGCTGACCTCCAGCGGCACGGCCATGGCCACCTTCATGCTCGGCTGGGGTTTCTTCGTCGCGCTGATAGCCACGCCGATCCTCACCTACCGCTTTGGTAAGCGCTGGTACTGCTCCTGGGTCTGCGGCTGCGGCGGCCTAGCGGAAACCGTCGGCGACCCATTCCGGCAACTGTCCGACAAGTCCACCAAGGCCTGGCGTATCGAGCGCAAGAGCATCTACATCGTTTTGGCCATGGTGCTGCTCATGAGCGCCGCCGTCTGGCTCGATCATTCGACCGGCATCCTCGGCGGAGCCGGCGGCAGCCTCAAGAACGGGTACGGATTCCTGATCGGCGCCATGTTCTCGGGCGTTGCGGGCGTGGGCTTCTACCCCCTACTCGGCAATCGCTTCTGGTGCCGCTTCGGCTGCCCGCAAGCTGCCATCCTGGGCCTGATCCAGCGCTGCTTCAGCCGCTTCCGCATCACCACCAACGGCGGCCAATGCATCTCCTGCGGCAACTGCTCGACCTATTGCGAGATGGGCATCGACGTGCGCGCCTACGCCCAGACCGGCATGAACATCGTGCGCGCCTCCTGCGTAGGCTGCGGCGTCTGCGCCGCCGTCTGCCCGCGCGGCGTGCTCAAGCTAGAAAACGGCCCCAGCCACGGCGACCGCTTCGAAAACTCCGACGACCCCCTCGGCGTCTTCAAGACCGGCCTGGCCGAAAAAGCCGACCTCCCCCTCTAGGGCAGGTCCGAGCCGCCAGCTCCCGGCCGTTGGCCGGGATCTGGCGACCATACTGAGCCGCACCAATCGCCGCCGTTTTCTCCGGCCTACTCGAACGGAACGGCAACAATCGCCATCGACCACCCGATTCCTTAGCACTCCAACTAGCTGCTGCCCCAGTACGCTCGCAGTAGCAGGGGATGCCGCCCGTTGCATCTCCACGTAGACATGTCAGGAATGTGTTCCGTGATGGGGGAGAAAACGGCGGCGATTGGTGCGGCTCAGTATGGTCGGTGGGAGCAATTCCGGCGCCGGGCGGGACTTGCGCGGGCAAATTGCCGATAGTGGCGTCATGGACCCCGTGCTCCGCGCCCAACGCAAGCTCGCCCGAGAGGCCTCGAAGCTCAGCTTCGGGGAGCCGGTCAGCTACGTCTACAACCCCCTCGAGTACGCCGCCCGCTCCTCGGAGGCCTACCTGACGCGCTTTCTGAACGCGCCAGTGGAAGCGCTCTTCCTGGGCATGAACCCCGGCCCATGGGGCATGTCCCAGACCGGCGTGCCCTTCGGCGAGGTAGCCATCGTGCGCGATTGGATGGGCATCGACGAGCCAGTCAAGAAACCCAAGCCGGAGCATCCTAAGCGCCCCATCGAGGGCTTCGCCTGCACCCGCAGCGAGGTCAGCGGCCGGCGACTCTGGGGCTGGGTCGAGGAACGCTTCGGCACGCCCGAGGCCTTCTTCGAGCGCTTCTTCGTGTGGAACTACTGCCCCTTGGTCTTCATGGAAGAAGGCGGCAAGAACCGCACCCCGGACAAGCTGCCCGCCGCCGAGCGCAAGGCGCTCTTCGACCTCTGCGACAAGGCCCTGGTCAAACTCGTGGATGCCTGCAGGCCCGAACGCATCATCGGCGTAGGACGCTTTGCGCAAGGCCGCGCCAAGCTAGCACTCCCTGACATCGGCATTCCCATCGAGACCATCCTGCACCCGAGCCCCGCCAGCCCCATGGCCAATCGCGGCTGGGCACCCCAGGCCGAAAAGCAACTAGAAGCCATGGGCATCAAGCTCCCGAAGGCCGCGATCCCTCGATGAACGACACCCCGCGCCCCTCTCTCGCCAGCCGCTTGATCTGGGCTCTGCCCTTAGCGCTCGTCCCGTACCTAGCCCTCGCCTGGCGCTTCGCCTTCATCACCGACGACTCGTTCATCTCCTTCCGCTACGCGCGCAACCTCGCCGCCGGCAAGGGCCTGGTCTACAACCCCGGCACAACGCCGCCGGTGGAAGGCTACTCGGAGTTCCTCTGGGTACTCATGATCGCGCCCTTCGAAGCCCTGGGTATGCGCCCCGAAGGCCCGGCCATGTTCATGGGCCTCCTCGCGGGCGCAGCGCTGATCATCTGGGTGCTCACCTTCCTGGCCAAACACCTAGCTCCCGGCAAGCTCGCCCTAGGCGCCGCCGCCTTGCTCCTAGGTTGCGCGCCCCCCATGGCCGTCTGGACCACCGGCGGCATGGGCACCATGGCCTTCAGCCTGGCGGTCTTCGGCCTCTACGAGCGCCTCTTCGGCGAACGCGACAAGCCCCACGCCATCGGCGCCGCCATCTGCGCCAGCCTCTGCGTACTACTGCGCGCCGACGGCGCGCTCTTCGTCTTCCTCTTCGGCGGACTCGGCCTCGCCATCGGCGCCCTGCGCAAGGACCGCTGCCTGCTGCGCGCCGCGCTCACCGCCAGCGCAGTCTCCGCCGCAGTCTTCGGCGCCCACGTGCTCTGGCGCTACGGCTACTACGACGACTGGCTGCCCAACACCGCCCGTGCCAAGATCGGCGGCAGCGCCTTCGCACTCGAACGCGGCGCCAAGTACGTGCTGCACTTCGCGCTGACCATGCCCGGCCTAGTCCTAGCGGCCCTTCTCCCCCTAGCCTTCGGCCGCCGCACCTGGGAGCGCCCCACCATCGCCGCCGCCTGCGGCCTACTCGGCCTGGTCGCCTACTCCCTCTGGGCCGGTGGCGACTTCATGGCCTTCGGTCGCTTCCTGCTACCCGGCATTCCCCTAGCGGTGATCCTCGGCGCCAAGGCCTTCGCCGCCCTAGAAGAGGACAATCGCAAGCTCGCCCTCGGCGTCCTCGCAGCCCTCTGCATCAGCACCACCCTGGCCCCCGCCTTCGGCCTGCACGCCACCCCCGAATCCCTGCGAGCCAAAACCCACTTCCGCTTC
>JBLIOL010000016.1:0-32480 GCA_047639615.1 Planctomycetota bacterium
GCTCACAGGTAGTTGCGGATTCGGCGCGACGCCGCGAACGAAGAGCACACCACCCAAGGGTGCCGCGGCCAGGGTCGGCGCAAGAGTGCTTATGCCTGTGGCGGCGATGATCGCTTGGCCCGAGACGTAATCCAGCACGCCTACGAAGCTCGGCACATCGTTGGCCTCCAGCAGGTAAGCGATGCGCGTTCCGTTCAAGCGCACAGCACCAAGGCGTGCATTGCCTGGCGAGCTGGGGTCCACCAGAACCGTCGGAGACTGCAGGTCGTCGGGGATGAAGCGCACCTCGTGCGGATTACCGTTTAGGTCCCGACGCAAGCCCACGAGGATTCCGCCATCCACGGGTAGGAAGAAGTCGTGGTCCTTCACGTCCTGCAGCAGAATTTGGACAGCTGAGCCTGCGTCGCGTACGGCGATGAGCAGACCTGAATCGTCGTAGATGAGTAGACCCACGCCCGGCACCACTAGCTGTTCCTGCGGCGTGATGGACGGCGATCCGAAGAAGGGTTCCTGGAGGTCGCCCGAGGTACCGGTGATGTTCTCGAGGGTTAGCGAACCCATGGTGCCGACGGTGGCGCGGTAGAAGTCCGCTCCTTCGAGGCCACCCAGGATCGGGTCTTCGCGTTCGCCGAGGGCGAAAGTGAAGCTGCCCGGGCCGTTGACCTTGATCAGGCCTGTTTCACCGAAGGTGTCGGAGAACTTGGCGTCGGAGCTGATATGCATCCCGGGGGCCGGGGTGGGGCTGTCGGCCCGTCCGATGAAGAGCTCGCGGGTGATGCCGGATTCGACCCAGGCAGCGCACTCGCCGGCGTCGTCCACGGCGAGCGTAGGGCCGCCGAGCATTTGCGGTAGGTAGCCCGCGCCCGCCAGAGCCGCCGGTGTGCTGCTTGCCGGAAAGGCCTCGCCGCTGGGGCCGAAGACATAGGCGATCAAGGCGCTCGAGCTGCTACCGGCTGTGGTAACCACGCGGCTGCGCTGCGGGCTCCACGCGGCTTGGCCCGAGAACCAGGCAGGGGCTCCGCCAGCTACGGTGACGAACTCCGCTTGGGCCAGTGGTCCGCGGTTGAAGCGCAGGATTCCGGTGGTGCTAACCGCATAGCCCCAATTGTCGGCGAGGCCATGGCCGGCTATGCCGAATTCGAGAGGTGCTAGTGCCTCGGTCGGTGAGGCGTATTGGCCGTTGGCTAGGTTGACGATGAGCAGGTCACCACCGGCTTCGGGCCGCGTGGCAGCAACGAAGCTCTCAGCGTTTGAATCGAAAGCAAGGAAGGGTAGGAAGGGGTCGGTCTGTGTGGTTAGTCCCGTTCCTTGGCGGTCGAGCAAGAGTCGCAGGCCGCCGTGGGCTTCGAGCAGGAGGAAGCCAAAGTGGGTGCGCCCCGCGTTGTTCAAGCGCTTGTAGCGGTAGAGGCAACCGCGACCATCTGGCAGGCTAAGGCGTCCGCCGGGGACGTCGTCCAGGTGCCGAACTCGCGTGGGGTCCCAACGGTCGAGTGCCGTGCGGCCCACCATGTCGATCTCTAGCAGCTCCATGCGCGCAAGGCGCGCGGGTGCTCGCAAGACCACGCCACTGACGGCGTCATGCAGGCTGAGGTGGCCTTGACCACCGCCCGCGTTTTGCAGCAGCACGATGCTCTCCGATGCAAACGGAGTCCGCGACCCTGCAGCCGGGATGCTCGTGGACTGGGCGGCCGCAGGGCTCGCAAAGGCTAGGCTGATGGCCAGGCCGAGAGTGGTGTTGAGTGAGCTGATGGTGGTCGCGAGCATGGTTGCCTCCTAGGCATGCCAAGTGCAGTGCAAGCGCCATTCCACCATATGTACCTCCCCAGCGATCGCCCATACCGACGCGGCCCGAATCGGGCCGATCCTTGCTCGGTGCCCGTCTGGGCCATCCTGCGTATGGTTTTGAGTCGTTGAACTGCCAAGGTCGCTTTCTTTTGACACCCTCTATCCCTGAGCGGCTCGAGCCGGCCTATTCCAGATCTTGGATGCTCGGTCCAAATCCTGGACGTATGACCACTTCACCCCAAAACGAAGAACTTCCGGCCGGCTATGAGCCGGTACGCCTGCTGGCAGATTCCAGGGGCGTGCGTGTTTGGCTAGCCAGGCGTGCGGGGGAGGAACTCTGGCTGCGGCTCGATCCTGAGGCAGGCCAGGAGGCACGGGTGGAGCTGGCTGTGCTGTCGAGCGTACGCCATCCGGGTCTTGGGGAGCTGTTGGACCACGGGCCCCTGCCTGGGGGTGGGTTGTTCGTTGTGCGTCGCTGGGTAGTTGGGAAGCCTCTAGAGGAATGGGCGCAAGGGGCCGACACGGCTGCCATCGGTGGACTTGTGGCCGAGCTCTGCTGCGCCCTCGATGCCTTGCACCAGGCGGGCTTCGTGCATGGTGACATCAAGCCTCAGAACGTGATCGTGCGCGAGGATGGCCATCCGGTACTGATCGACTATGGACTGGCGCGCAAGCAGGGTGAAATTGCATCAGGTGGGTCCTGGTACGCGCTGGCGCCGGAGCAGCTGCATGGAGCAGCGGCAGACGCGCGCTCGGATCTATTCGGGGTCGGCTCACTCTTGCACGGTCTGCTGGTACCGGGACGCGCGCCTGCGGCTGGCTTTCATGGGCGCTTCCCGGCGGACACTTTCTTCGAAGCATCGGGGACTAGCGCGGAGGACCTACCGGAGTGGGCACGTGACCTCGTGCGCGGGCTGGTGCGGCGCGATCCCTTGGAGCGTCCGCCGGGTGCCTTGCGTTTGGCCCACAATCTGGTGCAGCGGCTAGGCCTCGAACTTGGCGTGCAGTGGGTGGGTGAAGCCGGAGCGCCACGCATTGAGCCCTGGTTTGGTCGGGAGGCATTCCTTGAGGAGCGTATCTCGACGCCGGCGGATGGTGGGCTGGAGGTATGTACCCTGCCCGCCGGCGAGGATGCGCAAGCCTTAGCACGGGCAGGAGTGTTGGCGGCGGCCTTGCGCGGGGTGCCTGCCGTGCAATTGGACCTAGAGCATGAGGTTCGCACCTTGCGCGGATCGGCGCAGCAGGCCGGTTGGGCCCGTGAATGGGCCCTGCGCGGGAATGAGGCGGCCCTCTGGGTGCATGGCCTCGGCAGCGCTAGCGCGCGCGAGGCATGGAGTTGGTTGGCGCGCGCGCGCGCGGCGGGCCAAGGCCCGACCTGGGTGCTGTTCTTGTGCCCGGAGGAAGCCGACCAGCTTGAGTTGGCTGGGCAGGCCATGGAGTTGCCCGTGATTGCGGAGGGACCCATCGCGGATTTCCTCTGCGAGGTGTTGGTGGAGGAGGATGTGCGGGTTGAGGGCTTGGCCGCGCGTTTGCATGCGGAGTGCGGCGGGACCAGTACTCGTTTGGCGGCACTCTGGGATGACCTGGTCGCTGCGAAGCAGGTGGAGTGGCTGTCCGGTTGGCGTTTGCGCCAGGGGAATGTGGTCGACTGGGTTGGGCGGAGCCTGGAGCCGGCCGCGGGCGAAGCTAGTCAGGACGATGTGCTTGAGGCAGCTCTCGCCTGGCTGGGTGAAGCACGCGTTGCAGAGCTTGCACAGACCCTTGAGCTGCCGGCGTCGGAGGTCCTGGCGGGCATCGCTCGCTTGCGACAAGCACAACGCATTGTGGATACACCGGCTGGCAGCATGCAGGCCCGCGGTCGCGCGCCAAGGCTCGGTGCGCGTGCTCGAGAGCTGCACGGACGCGTTGCACAAACCCTGAAAGAGCGGAGCTCGGACGCTGCGCAGGTGGCCCTGCACGGGTATCTAGCCCATGGCGAGGAGGGCGTACTCGAGGATCTACTCGCTGGAGTTTCGGATCGCATTCTCGCGGGATTGCCGCATGCGGCTGCCGACCTGCTCGCGCGCTTGCGCGAGCTCGCAGAGGATTGCGCGCGACCCTTTCCGGAACAGGGCCTAGAGCCCTTGGGCGTGGCGCTTACGGCATGCGGTGACTTGGCCGCGGCCGAGGCGGTGGCGCAAGATTTGGAAGCGCGTTCGCGGCCATTGGCTAAGGCGCGTGGAGCACGCATTCGTGGGGCGCTGGCGCGCCGCCTGGGACAGCTGGAAGAAGCGGCCGAGCACTACGCTCGCGCCGGCGCCGTTGGCTTGGATCCCGATGGCGCGAGCTGCTTGTTGCAGGCCATGGTGCTGGCCAGGGGCGGCGACTTGGCCGGTCTTGAGCAGCTAGCCGCCGCGGCGCAGCGACCCGAGGATCCACGGTTAGCCGCAGCCTTGGAAGTGAACCTGGCCGGCTTGCGCAGCACCATGTTGGTCAACGCAGGGCGCGCGGGTGAGGCGCGTAAGTTGTTACTCAGCGCGCAGGCCCTAGCGCGGCGCGAGGGCGAGACACGTGCCATGGCGCCGCTGGAAACCAACTTCGCCTTCGTGGCGCGCTCGGAGGCCCAGTACGAGTTGGCCGAGACGCACTTGCGCACCGCCTTGGCCGTCTACGAACAACATGGTTCCTTGATTGGTATCGCCCAGATTCAAGCGGCGCTCGGCAACTTGATGCGCGAGTCGGGACGGCTGGCGGAGGGCCAGGATTGGCTCGAGCGATCTTTGGACTCGCGGCGCTTGCTAGGCCAGGATGCTGCGGGTGTGCTTGTGCGTGGAGGCCTAGCGCTCTTGCTGGCAGAGCGCGGACACGTGGCCGCGGCCCTCAGCGAGTTAGCCGCTGCTAGCGCTGCTCTAGGCGTGGGAGAGCGGGCGGAGGAGCGCGCTTTGATGCAGCTTCAAGCAGTGAACTTGCACGGCATGCTTGGGCGCGAAATGGCTGATCTCGTGAAGCCAAATTTTGCGCGTGCCCGCGCGCACTGGGAGCGTTACCTATGGTTGCGCGATCATGCCGCAGCGGACACAACTGTCGAGCTTGGACGCATTGGGCTGGAAGCAGATCGTGCGGCTGTGTGCGCGGCTCTGAAGGAGCCTGTGCCTGGCGATCAGGCGCTGGACTTGGCTAAGGGCTTGGCCGAACGCGGTGTCGACGGCCTGGCGGCGCGCCTCTGGCTCGCTCTCGCTGCTCGTGGCCCGGCGGCCGAACGCGGTGCTGCCGAGAAGGTTGCGCGCAGGTTGTTCCTGCGTTGCGCGGAAGGACTGACCGCGGCCGAGGCGGATCACTTGCTGAAGAATCTGTTGGCTGCACCCGACCCCAGTCCAATGGACTGCAGTTTTGAGGAGGACCTGGACATGGACGTGATCGAGATACTGGAGATCAATCGGCGCCTGGTGGATCAGCAAGACCTGCCCACCCTGCTGCGCGCCATCGTGCGGCACGCGGTGGAGATCGCCGGCGCGGAGCGCGGCTTCTTGGCCTTGGAAGAGAACGGGGAATTCGCCTTGGATCACGCGCTTGACTCTTCACACGGATCGATCGATTCACCGGAGGTGGAGGTCTCCTACACGGTCCTGCGCGAAGCCCTGGCGGGTCAGGTTCCTCTGCGCTCTTCCGAAGCCGCCAATGATCCCTTGCTGTCGGGCGCTGCCTCGGTACAGGGCCTCGAGCTGCGCTCGATCCTTGCGGCTCCCTTCGAGGTACAACCTGGCCTGCGCGGGGTGATCTACCTCGACCATCGCACCCGCGTGGGGGCCTTTGACGCGCGCGTAGAGCGCATGCTCGGATTGCTCGCTAGCCAGGCGGCCCTTGCCATCCGACAGGTGCGACGTTTGGAAGACATCCAAGCTCTGAAGACACAGTTGGAGATCGAGGTCGAGGACCGCGGATCGCGCTTGGAGGTAGCCGAACGCGTTCTCGCTGTTCGCGGCGAAGCTGCTCCCGTGCGGGGTTTGCTGGGCGAGTCACCCAGCATGCGCCGGGTGCATGAACTCTTAGCCAAGATCGCACCCACGGACCTTTCGGTGCTCGTGATGGGAGCTAGCGGCACAGGCAAGGAGCTCGCTGCCAGGGCGCTTCACGACCTCTCCGAGCGCTCCGACGCGGACTTCGTTGCTGAGAACTGCGCGGCCATCCCGGCCAACTTGCTGGAGGCTGAGCTCTTTGGTGCGCGCAAGGGAGCCTTCACCGGTGCCGACCGCGATACGGATGGGCTCTTCGGCCGTGCCCACGGCGGCACGCTGTTCTTGGACGAGATCGCGGAGCTACCCATGGAGCTGCAGGCCAAGCTGTTGCGCGTACTGGAAACTCGGAATGTAAGGCGTCTCGGTGACGAGCAGGAGCGCGAGGTGAACTTCCGCCTGGTGGGGGCTACCCACCGCAACCTCGACGAGGCTGTGGCCGCGGGCGCGTTCCGGGCCGACCTGCTCTTCCGTCTGGACGGCATTCGCATTCAGATGCCCAGCCTCGCTGAGCGAGTGGAAGACATCCCGCTGCTGGTGGACCATTTCCTCAGGCTCGAAGCCCGTCGCAGTGGCTCCTTGCGCAAGCTGTCGCCAGCGGTCATGGGGGTGCTGCTCGAGCGCGCCTGGCCCGGCAATGTGCGCGAACTCTCCAATGAAATCGCGCGTCTGTGCGTACTCTCGGATGGTGATCTGATCGACCCCAATCTAGTGCGCGCGGCCAATCCAGCTTCCCCGGTGGTGGCCAGTGTGCTGCGGCCCTTGGCTGATCTGGAGCGTGAGTCGATCGAGGCCGCTATCGAGTTCACGGGCGGTGACAAGCGTCGGGCGGCGGATCTCCTGGGCATCTCGCGCGCGAAGATCTACCAGCGCCTCAAGGAGTGGCGCGATCAGGACTGAGCCCAACGAGAAAGGGCCGAGGCCTCGACTAGGGAGACTCCGGCCCAATTCCTGCCTGCGAGAGTCGTTACAGGAAGGAGACCTGCACTCCGTGCGTGGTGTTTGAGGTCGGCATGGGGTTCAGGTCGCGGCTCCAGTACTGGAAGTTCCAGGTCTGACCTGCGCTGATGCTCATGCCATTCGGCAGGTTGCTCAGGTTGATGGGTAGGCTGACGGTGCCCATGGGAGACGCGCTCAGGACCGCCTGGTTGAGGCGCACGATGGGGGCACCAAGGCAGAGAATGCCTTGGCTGCCACCGAAGCCGGGGGCGAAGCCCTGGGTGGTGGACATCAGGAAGTAGCCCAGCTGGCCGGCGGGCAAAGATGCCGCTTGCAGGATGAAGTTGTTGCTGGCGACCGTGGCCGAGCCGCTGGCGCTGATGGTCGCGGCTGCACCGCTAGAGTTCGGTAGGGACTGGCAGTAGGCCGAACCTACGCCGCCGGGGCCGCCGACGGAGTCGTTCATGTAGGTGAGCATGTTGTTCGAGAGCTTGTTGGTGACGGCCAAGTCGGGCGTGCCATTGCCGTCCATGTCGGCGCTAACCAAGTTGCCGGGCTCGGATCCTGCTGCGAGAGCGATAGCCGCACCAAACGATCCGGCGCCGATGCCGGGCAGGACGGTGACAGAGTTGGAGAGTTTGGTCGCCGTAGCTGCATCGAGCATGCCGTCACCATCGAAGTCAGCGACGAGCACATCGCCAGGTTCTAGGCCGCCGGCGGGGGAGTGCGTCGGTCCGGAAAGCGCTCCGCCGGCGTTCATGAAGCTGGAGACGAAGTTCTGGGTGTTGCTGGAGGTGGTCGTGACTAGGTCCAGATCGCCGTCGCCGTCCAGGTCTCCCATGGCGAGGCCATCGGGACGCAGGTTGCTTCCTACGAACAGGCTCGTGGCCGGGCCGAACCCGCCCGTGCCGGTACCCATGAAGACGTTGACTAGGCGGTCATCGTGGGCGGCTACCGCTAGGTCGAGGTTGCCGTCGCCGTTCAGGTCGCCAAGTGCCAGGAAGCGCGGTTCGGCACCCGTGGCGAAGGTCATGCCGCTAGCCAAGGTGCCGCCACCGTTGAGTAGCACGCTGATGTTGTTGGAGTCACGGTTGGACGTGACCACATCCGGCATGCCGTCGCCGTTCAGGTCGCCGGTGGCGATGTCGCGGGGCTCGAAGCCGCCCGTGGGGGTGTTGGCACCGAGCATGAAGCCGGCGCCGGTGTTGAGTACCGTGCGGACCGAGTTCTGATCCTTCATGGACACGACCAGGTCCATGTCGCCGTCGCCGTCCATGTCCGCGGCGGCCACCGAGTTGGGCGAGGTGCCGGATCCGAGGAAGACGTTGATCGGGCCCATGTAGGTGCCAGCGCCCTGGTTGTAGAAGAGGCTGAGCTTGCTTTGGTTGTCGGTGAGAACAGCTAGGTCCATGTCACCGTCGCCATCTAGGTCGCAGGCGCAGATGCCGCCAGGGCGTTGGGGGGCTGCGTAGGAGGTGCTGCCTTGGAAGGCGATCTGGCCGCTGGCGAGGGAGGTGAGGATTAGAGATCCGGCGAGGCCGGCTTGAAGGCTGCGTTGCATGGCGAAGTTCCGATGGAAGTTGAAAAGCGGGGGGGGCTGCCCAAGGTGGGCTTGCGTGTCCCTGATCAACTGACGTGCCACTTGCTCACATGTCTGTCTGGCGCCTTTGGAGCTCGCATGGATTCCAAGAACCGGACGGACTCCAGTTTTTGGAATCGTAACCCCCGACTGCCTGCGTGCTCGTATTCCCGCGAGAGGGGCGCGACGCGCACAATCCTCCGCTTTCGGGGCCTCTGGCAAATGAGTACCTCGGCTTTCGTGAGGCCGGGCCGATGTAGGTCGCATCATGCTATGGGAAATCGCTAAGTCAGTTGTTCGCCGCGCTCCTCTGATCGCTCTTGACTACAAGGTCGATCCGACTCCTCGCTGGGGCTTCGGGAAGCCCACACATCCGCAGCTCGAGGCCTTGATGGCCAAGGGTGAGCCGGGATACCGCAAGTTGCTCGAGTCCTTCGAGGAGTTCCGTGAGGACTTCTTGGCCATCGATCAGATCTCTGAGGATCCTACGCAGCCGAGTCGCACCAACGGGTTCTTCGCCGGCCTCGACGCGCTCTCGCTCTACTCGTTCTTACGTCAACGTCAGCCGAAGACCTACATCGAGATCGGTTCGGGTCACTCCACGCGCTTTGCCTCTCGGGCCATCCGCGACGCCGGCAGTGACACCAAGATTATCTCGATCGATCCCCACCCGCGGGTGGAGATGGACGGCCTCTCCGACAAGATCGTGCGTCGCCCGCTCGAGAACGTGGACCAGGAAATCTTTAAGGTGCTCGAGCCCGGGGACATCCTGTTCTTCGACGGTTCGCACTACGCCTTGCCGAACTCCGACGTGGTCGCCTTCTTCCTGGAGGTCATGCCGTCCCTGCCTAAGGGCGTGCTGATTCACGTGCACGACATTCGTCTGCCCTACGACTACCCGCCGAAGCTCAACCGGCACTGGTTCGGCGAGCAGTACATCCTGGCCATGTACCTGCTGAGCACCCCCGACCCGAAGGTCGTGCTGCCCAACTACTGGATCTGGGAGCAGCCCGAGCTGAAGGCCATGTGGGACGACATTTGCATCGGCGGCAACTCGTTCTGGTACGAGACCTAGTCCACAGCGGCACATCCCACGCCTAGCGCGGGACGTATTCGCTATCGCAGCGGCTGTAGAGCTGGCCCCGCGCCGCTCTGCAGCCGCTGCTTACGTTGAGGCTAACGCGCGCCGAAGAGCTTCGCGATGGCGTCGAAGAACTCGTCCGACCAGCGCTGCATGTCCAGGTAGTAGCGCTTGGAGTCGGCGAGCACCTGATCGACGCTGATGCCGGACTCGGCCACGTCGGCGTGGTCTTGCCGTACGGAGGCCGCGATGGTGTCGGTGTCGTACTCCGGGTGGAACTGCAGGCCGTAGGTGCTCGCGCCGACCTTGTAGGCCTGCACGGAGCAGCGGCTAGAGCTCGCCAGGACCTGCGCGCCAGGAGGCAGCTCGGCCGACCATTCGCGGTGGTGCGAGAAGATCATGAACTTAGCCGGCAACCCGCTGAGCAGCGCATCGTCTTGACCGTGCTGGTTGACGCTGATGCCGTGCCAGCCAAATTCGATACCGTCTAGCATGACAGCCACTCGACCGCCGAGTGCTTTGGTGAGCAGTTGGCTGCCGAGGCAGATGCCTAGCACGGGGATGGCGGCCTCGTGGGCCTTACGCAGGAGCGCGATCTCTGCGTCGATCCAAGCGGGCTGTTCGTCGTTGGCGCTGCTATCGCCACCGAAGGCGATGATGCCGGTGATGTCATCCAACTCGCGCGGCACGGCGTCGCCTTGGTGTAGGGCGCGCACATCGAGCTCATAGCCCAGCCGCCGTAGTCGCTGCGCAAGACGCAGAGAGCCGGTGATGGCGCTGTGCTCGAAGACGAGGACCGTCATCGGGCTAGAGCCAGTCGAGCTTGCCGTCGATCAGGTGCAGGACGCCCGCTTGGATCGTCTCTGGGTCTAGCTGTAGTTGGGTGGCGAGTACGTGGCGGTAGAGCTCGAGCTGGGCTGAGTGGTCGCTACCGGAGTCGCTGGAGGTCGTCTTGTAGTCGATTACTTCGGCGCCCAGCAAGCGACCGTTGGTGCTGATGAGGTGCACGCGATCCATGGCGCCCTCGATTAGGCGGCCGGCGGCGGGCCCGCTTTGGGGACGTAGACAGAAGCGTCGTTCGCGCCAGACGGTGGTGTCGCCGGAACGCTTGGCCGCACTCAGAATGCCGATCACGTCGTCGTGCTCTAGAGCCTTGCGGAAGATGCTGATGGCGGTGCTGTGCAGCTTCGCATCGTGGCTGGCAAGGCTGAGTAGCACGCTCAACTCCTCGTCTGTGGCGCTGAACTCCTCGAGCCACTCGACCTGCTCCATGAGCAGGTGAACCAAGGTGCCAACTTGCAGGCCGCTGCTGGTGCGGGGCGTTAGGCGCTCGGCGGGTGTGCGTTCCGTGGCCTTGCGCTTGCTAGCGGAGGTGGGGTTGGGATTCGTCAGGCCCGTGGGGAGGCCGAGGCCGGGAGGGAGTTGCTGGGTGTCGGCCTTGGGAGCTGCGGGCGCGTGGTCGATGCCATTGGCCCAGGCGTTGGTGTTGGCGGTGGGGCTAGCGTAGAGCGTGACGGCGCCGGGGGGGGACGGTTCGATGGGCTCGTCCGTGTTCGGCATGGGGAAAGCGGCGCGGACGAGGGTGGCCCAGGTGAGCTTGTTGACGTTGCCGGAGTCCTTGGACGGCGACTTGGTCGGCGGCTTCGAGGGCGCGGCGATCAACTCGAGCCGGCGCTTAGCGCGGGTCATGGCTACGTAGAGCAGGCAGAAGGACTCGCGGATGGTGCGTTCCACGTGCAATCCCCAAAGCTCCTGTAGCTCGGGCGAGCATTGGCGGATGGCGGCTGAGGGGCAGTGGCTGACGGACTTGATGTCGCCGTCCGCTTCAGGGCGATCCACCAAGAAGCTCGGCTTGCGCCCGATCATGGGCTTGTCCAGCTCCGGGAGGATCACGCTGTCGAAGCCGAGACCCTTCGAGGCGTGGATCGTCATGACCTTGACGAGGGCGGGGGTGCTCGATTCGACATTCGTGCGGCGGACGAAGCGTACGAACTCGCCTGGGCGGCAAGGACCGCGTTCGCCGAAGGCGTGGGCCAGGTCTAGGAGCTGGCGGTAGCGGCCTAGCTGCCAGGCATCCTGCTGGGCCACGACGAAGTCCTCGAGGGTTCCGAGGAAGGCGCCCAGGCCCAGGTCCTGGAGCTGGCGACGCAAGTCGAGGGCCACGGCCTCGCGCTCTTCGGAGCTGTTCCCATGGGCTAGGGCGAAGCGCTCACCCAGGCCGCAGGAGGCTACGTGGAAGGCCGCCGCCGTGTCGCCGGGGTGGTCGGCGAAGTGCAGTAGGGCGAGCACTTCGACCACGCTGCGACTATCGGTCAAGGGGTTGCCGCCCTCGCCGCTGGCCCTAACACCTAGCTTGTCCAGCAGCAGCAGTAGGCGCGGGATGAGGGCGCGCTCGCGCAACAGGACGGCGACCGTGCCCGCGGGGGCGGCCTCGGTGAGAGCCTGCACGCGCCGGGCGGTGAGCTCCACGATCAGGCTCTTGTTGTCCGCCGGCTCTTCGGCCTCTTCGTCGATGCTGGGTTCGAGGATCAGCACGCTGCCCTGCAGGCCGTGCCGGGCGGACTCGTGGAGCTGGTAGCTGTCCGTGAACTCATCCGCCGCCTTTTCGACGGGCTGCGCATCGGCGCCGTCCACGACACACACGGCGTTGTTCCGATTGGCGGTGGAGAAGAGTTGGTTGATGCTATCGAGCAACTCCGCTGCACTGCGGAAGCTGTGGCGCAGCTCGTCTGTGTTGTCGCCGGCATCCTTGTGCACCTTCTCCAAGAGCCGTGGCTCGGCATGACGGAAGCCGTAGATGGACTGCTTGCCGTCGCCCACGCAGAAGAAGGTGCGCTCGCCCTCGTACTCGCTCCGGATCTCCGAGGCGATGTTGTCCAGGATGCGCCATTGCACGGGCGAGGTGTCCTGGAACTCATCCAGCAATAGGTGGTCCACGCGGCCGTCGAGCCGGAACCACATGTCGAGCTCGCGCTCCGAGAGCGGCGCGCCCCCATGCCTGGGCGCGATAGCACGCGGCACGTCGCCGAAGCCGAGCACGCCGCTGTCCCGTTGGAGGCTGCTGAGCTCCGCCTGGTAGCGGCCGAGCAAGTTCCGAGCGGCGCGGTTGCTGTCGATCAGCCGCTGAATCAGGTGGTGGCTGGCGTGCTCGATCAGGGGCCCCAGCAGGTCCCGCAGGTCCTCCTCAATGTCCTTCTTGTAGTAGAGGGTCTCGCCGGCGGCGACCTTGCCGGTGATTCCCTTCGAGATGGCGTCCAGCCAGCGCTCCTCCTGGAAGGCCTGGATTTCGGCCGTGCGGGCCTTGACCCAGTTCGCGTTCTCTTTGCCCTTGGCGGTCTTGGGGAGCTCTTGGTTCTCGTAGTCCAAGAGGAGGCGGCTGAGTTCGCCGGCATCCAGCGCGGTGGGGAGCGGGATCTGATCCCAGGCTTCGTCGCTGGCCTCGTTCCACATCTCGAGCCCAGCGCCGATGATGTTGTGGAGGGAGTCGGTCACCGAGTTGGCAGGTGCGTTGCTCTGCAGCTCGCGCAGCAACTCGAGCGTGTGCAGACGCGCCTTGTCCGAATCGTCATCCAGGAGCAGCTTGGCGATGGCGTCCTCGCTCTGTTCCGCAAGCTCGGCCGCATCGGCCACACGCCACTCCGGCGGTAGGCCTAGCTCGTAGGCATAGAGTCGCGTGATCTGCGCGAAGAAGGAGTCCAGGGTGCGCACCTGGAAACGATCCAGTTGCTTGGCCAGGCTGTTGACGAGATCTTCGCAGCGTGCCTGCGTTACGCCCGGGGCCATGCCGTCGAGCTGGTGTGCTAGCTCTTGCGTGGCCTGGGGGTCGCGGGCCGCATCCACCAGCCGTTCGAGCACGCGCTCGAGGATCTCGCCCGCGGCCTTCTTGGTGAACGTCGTGGCAAGGATGCGCTCGGGGCTCACCCCATGAAATAGCAGCGCCAGGAAGCGCAGGGCTAAAAGGTGGGTCTTGCCTGTGCCGGCGGAGGCGCGAACGACCAAGTGCGGGCGAAGGCTCATCACTCGCCCTCCTCTGCGTCGTCTTCCAGGAGGCCGAGGCCCACGATGCCGGCGAAGATCGGATCCTTGGGCTTCCACTTTCCGATGTCCTCGACCTTCCCATCGCGCACATCACGCACCACGGCGTGGGCTTTCTTGAAGGCGTCGGCGACGGTGTCGTCGTCGAGCTTGGTGGACTTGCGGAAGCCGATGTCGGACTCGGAACGGCCCAGGTAGATGTAGCCGAGGATCGGGGTCTCGCCCAGGCCCAGGCTCTCGGCCAAGTGCGTGTACAGGGGCAACTGCAGGTCCTTCCAATCATTGTCCTTGGTGAGGTGCGCCGTGTCCGGCTTGAGGCCCGAGGTGCCGGTCTTGTAGTCCCAGATGGCCCACTGGTTCTTGCCCAGGTTGTAGTCGATGCGATCGATGCTGCCGCGGACGAGGATGGGCTTGTCGTCCACGCGCATCTCCGTGCCATCGTCGCCGCGCTCGGGCCACTCAACGTGCTTCACTTGCCAACCCTGGCTCGTCCAGGCGGCTTGCTTGTCGGCGAAGATCGAGAAGCGATAGTTCATCTGCGCCAACTGCAGGCGCACGGTGGGCAAGGGGTCGGGGCCAAAGGTCTGCTGGGCAACTCTGTCCAACTCGTCGGAGAGCGCGGCGCGAATTACGTCCGCGTCCTGGCACATGGAGAGCTTGGTCTGGCCCAGGCACTCGAGCACCTTGTGCACCACAGTGCCGTAGAGGCGCGGGTCCATCTCGCGCGCGCGGTCGTCGAGGGTCTCAAGCCTCAACACATTGGAGAGGTGGTAGCGCCGCGGTGACTCGATGTAGTTGCGGAAGGAGGTCACCGCCATGGATGTGGGCTCGGAGAACTCCGGCTCCCTACGCTCGGGCGCTGCCGGGATCGTCGCCTGGCCAAACTCGCAGCGCGCGGGGTCGCCCTCAGCGCTAAGGTAGTGGTGCATGCGCTCCACCACCTGGGCCGGCTGCGTGTGAAAGAAGAGCCGCGAAGCCTGCAGGGATTCGCCGCCCTGGGAGTGCTTGCCAGAGATCAGGACGAGCTCGCGCGAGTGGGTCAGGAGGGTCAGCGCGAAGAGGTCGCGTGCCATGCGGCGTGCGTCGTCGACCAGGCCCAGGCTGCCGCGCAGAGAGTCGGGCAGGAAGGCATCCCCGCGCACGGTCTCCGGTACGCGGCCGTCCTGCATGCCGCTGAGGATAAGGGTCGGAGCGTCGTCCAGGGGCAGCTCGAGCCAGCCGAGGAGTTCCGCTTCCGCGTCGAACTCGCTGCCCGCACTGGGCGGGATATAAGCGGCTTTCAAGCCCTCCAGTAGCAGCGCTAGGGCTTGGCCCGCGCTGACCTTGGGGGCCAGGGACTTGGGCAGGTCCTCCCAGCTGGCCAGGCCCGCGCTGACGGCATCCAGGGCGCCGGCGAGGCGCTCGGGGTGCGGGCTTGTGGGCTGCTGGGATCCGCCGAAGATCGCGGCGAGGTACTGACGGATGGACTCGGCCCATTCGCTCAACACGCGCGTCTTGCTAGAGGAGAGCTCGCCGAGCACTTGCCTCAGGTTGGCGAGCAGGCTCTTGATCGGATCGCTAATCACGGGCTTGCCCAAGGGCGGATGGTCCGCGTCGATCAGCCAGGGTAGGTGTTTCTGGAAGTGCCTATCCAGGTGGGTGACCGGCTTGGCGCCGGGGTCCTTTGACATGAGGTAGGCGCCCATGTCGGGTTGGCGCACGAGGCTCGCCAGCGGTGCTTGGCGCGGGTCGTCGAGGAAGGCTGCGGTGTCGTGCAGCAGGGCGTGCGGGCGTGTGTGGAGCAGGGCTGTGCCGGCCGCCACGCGCGCGCCCACTTGGGCGCGGTGCAACCGTTCGGCCAAGAGCGGCGTGACCTCGTCGTCACACATGCCGAAGCTTACGGCGCCGGACAGTTGGCGGCCGGCGGTGGCGGCGAGGGATGCCTCCACCTGACCGGCGGGACCCTCGACCACATGCCAGGCGTCCAGGTCCATGGGCAGGTCGCGCGCGATCCAGTGCTCGGTCTGCACGCTGCCGTGTGAATCGAAGCCAGCTGCTTCGCTCTCGGGCGCGAAGACCAGTGCGTCGGGGGCTTGTTCGAGGGCGTCCAGGGCGTGGCCGAGGAGCCCGCCCACGTCGGAGATACCCACCAGGACAACGGAGGCGTCGGCTTGAACCCGGCCGGCGACGGCGGCCTGCAGGCGGGCCTCGTGGGGGTCGAGCAATTGCTCCTCTCGCAGTCGCGCGCGGAACACCTCCTGGGCGGCTGCCAGAGCATTCCAGCGGCGAGCTTCTGAGGTATGGCCTTCCTGCTCCAGTTGGGCCGCGATCCAAGCGAAGTCGCGGCCTTCCACGGCCAGCTCAGCGTGCAGGCTGCGGATGCGTTCGGCCAGGGTCAGCCAGCCGGCGAGGTCCTGGGGCGGACGAGCTAGCAGACACTGCTGGTCGTCGGTGGGGGCGTCGCGCAGGGCTTCGGCCCAGGCCAGGGTGCGGGTCAGACGGTCGGCGGGGGGCGCGTCTAGCTGGACCAGGGCGTCCACTAGGGCTCCCTGGGTCAGGATGCGCGGCGGGATCCAGTCGGGCGGGGCCGCAGCGGCCAGTTTGGCCAGCAGGCGGCGGCCGGCGCGGCCGCCAGGCAAGGCTACCAGGCGCTGGGCCAGGTCCTCTGGGTCCAATTCGAGGAGCCAGTGGGCTGCGGCCTCCAGGGGAGACGAGCCCCAGCCCAAAAAGTGCAAGCGTGCGGGCTGACCCATAGCGATCCAGGCAGGTTGGGACGCGGGGAGGGTGGTACGCCCGACAGGATTCGAACCTGTGACCTTTCGCTCCGGAAGCGAATGCTCTATCCAGCTGAGCTACGGGCGCATTGGAGGGGCGGAATGCTAGTGCATCCCTGGCTCTGGGGCTATCTCTGGATGCCCGGGAATTTGCCTTCTGGCGGGGCAAACGCCGGGTCGTGCGACTTATTGTCCCCCGAAATCTGGCGTAGCCGTTACCTTGGGCTGACTAGATGCATACTAGAGGTTGAACTGACCTGGCCTCACCCTGCATGTCTCCCCCTAGCTCAGGCGCTGTTACGAACACTTTACAAAGCAGAAGCGGCTCACTCTCTCCGAGCCACGTCGACCGCGAGGTGACCCACCTCGCGCAGGATAGAGTCATTGAGCCCTCCGAGCGCTCGCTTGGCTGGTCCGCGCTGGGTGTGATGGCCGCCTTGGGATTAGCCCTGTCTCCGGGCCTGCAGCAACCCGTGTTGCACGCGGACGGACCGGCGCCCTTGGACACCGACGGTGATGGGCTGCCGGACGCTCAGGAGTACGTGCTTGGTACTTCGCCGCTGCTGATCGACACCGACTTCGACGGCTACACGGACAGCGAAGAAGTCGCTCTGGGATCATCGCCCTACGACATCAACAGTCAGCCCGAGGGCCCGGTTGAGGTCGCCGTGGGGATCACCGCACGCGGCGAAGCCGATAAGCTGCGCCTGGTCATCACCCTGTATGTCGAAGACGGCAACCTGGCTGATAAGACCCTCGACTTGGCGATTTACAGCCAAGGGCGTTACGGGCCCGTGCCCCTCTCGCGCCTGTTGCCCCTTGCCGACGTGAGCGACATCATCACCGCTAACGGCCCTGCGGTTCGGACCATTGACGTGGCCCTGCCGCCCTCCACGGTCGAGTACATCGGAAGCCTGACTTGGATTGCCAAGGCCGGCATCCAGGGTGACCCTGAGGTGCTCTCCGCAGCCAAGTGTGATTTGACTTGGAAGGACGGCCTGATCCTGTGGCGTCGAATCGGCCACTTGCTGCCGCCCTCCATCACCTTCAGCGCAGCTTCCACGACCGTGCCAACCGGAAGCGTCCACGATCCGATCCCGCCTGGCGGAGACGCCGACGTTCCGACCGCTTGGGAGCCCGGCCAAGTCTGCATCCAGCGCTCGGCAACCGTGGGCTTCAATGGCGCGTTCCTGATCAACGAGATCGTCGAAGCTAGCTGTGTCTCGGGCTGGGATTCCTATTGCGATCCGGGCTGCGCAGGCACCGTTGGCGACCAGTACGAGACCGTTGACACCCTCGCGATCTTGGGTGGTTGACGTCCGTCGTTACGTCTTCGACACCACACCTCGCTCCCTAGGCTGGGAAGGCATTTCAGAACGCCCCACCCGCTTTGCATCGAATGGAGCTAAATTGTCAAACCGGTCCAGCGATGGCCGGTTTGCGCCATTGTGAAGGGAACCCTTTGCCCGAATACCCCGTCAATAGGAATGGATGACAGTCCCCCTTTCGAATGATCCCGACAAGGCCTTGGTGGAGGCCTGCCAGTCCAGTCGCGCCCACGGGCTCGAAGGGGCCTTTAGAGAGCTGTATGAGCTCTATCGCGATAGGGTCTACAATGTGTGCTACCGGATCACCGGTAATGGCACCGACGCGTTGGACGCATCCCAAGAGACCTTCGGAATCCTGTTCCGCAAGATCGTCGGCTTCCGCTTCGAGTCGCGCTTCTCCAGCTGGGTTTACCGCATCGCGGTCAACACCTCGATCGACCTGAAGCGACGCGCCAACGCGCGCTCGACCGCCTCCCTCGAGGCGCTCCAGGCCGGCCAGGAATCCCGCGGCAACCGCTTCGAGTTGCCCGATGAGGTGATCGAAGCCCCGGCTGACACCGCCTCAAGGCACGAGCTCGAGGAAGAGGTCCAGCAGGCAATCCTGCGACTCTCCCCGAAGATGCGCGTCATCACGGTTCTGCGTTATGTGCAGGGCCTCTCCTACGAACAGATCGGTGAGTCCTTGGAAATCTCCTTGGGCACCGTGAAATCCCGCCTGTATCGGGCCCATGCGGCCCTTGATCGCGAGCTCACGCCCGTGATCGACAAGCACTTCCTTGCCTAGAGCTTCGGCTCTTCTTCTCTTTCCCCTAATCCTGCCACTATGGACTGCCGCGAGTTCCTCGACGCGTGGCTCGACCTTCGCCAGGGGTCAAGCCAGCTCGAGCTTGCTGATGGCCCCGCAGCTTTGCTGCGGGACCACGCAAGCTCCTGCGATAAGTGTGCCCAGCTAGAGCGGCGCATGAGGATCACCGTGGGATTGCTGGTAACGCTCGAGACGCGCTCGGCCCCCGAGGAATTGGGCGAGGCCATCGGCGTCGAGCTTGGCGAGGACCTGGAGCTACGCACGGAAATGCGCGTGGCGCGCATCTTCAAACAGTTGACTCCGCTGGCGAGCCCGAAGGCGCTGGATGAGCGCGTGGCCGGGCTCTTCCCCCGAAAGGAAGGTCGTGCTCCCGCAGCCTTGGATCGTCTCGTGGACGAGGTCTTGCGCAGCGATGCTCCCAGGGAGCCGCTAGATCAGGATGAGCGCGATCCCTTCGCCTTGGATCTGGACGACCTGGACCTAGAGGCCGTCGAGCCCGAGGTCCCGCGCCGCGTCGACCTGCAGCTACGTGGCGGCCGAGTCGCCCCCAAGCGCCGGCGCAAGCCCATCCTGGTGGGCGCGCTGTTGGGTCTGGCCTTCGGCTGGATGGGTGCCGTCACCCTCGAGCGTGTCAGCCATCCGCCCGTGGTGGTCGCCGGAGTCGACAAGGTTGAGGGCGTCTACAGCTTCAAGGTCGTGGTTCACGACTCTTTCGAGAGCCTGCGTTCCGCGACTCCGGCCCTGTCCGAGTTGACCGATATCGCCTCGCGCATGACGGGGGATCAGCTCTAATCCCATGGCCGCGCGCATGCACCGAATCGCCAGCCTCGCGCTGGGATTATCCATGGGCCTGGTGGGCCTGGTGGGCTGTGGTCGTGTGGGTGCAGATAGCGTGAGCTTGGCCGCGGAAGGGTCCTCGGATGCTTCCTCCAGCGGTGCTGGTGGGATCATCGAGAACTCCGTTAGCATCTTCGACTTGATGCGCGACGCACCCTTCATGGTGCCCTACACGGGTGTTCGCCGCGTGACCATGAATCACATCGGGAGCCTGCCCCTCGACTACCGCGAGGAAGTCGCCGGTGACGGCCTGGGCTCCTTCGCGATCGAACCCATCGAGATTCTCAGCGCACACCCGAACGCCGCAGAGCTGCTCATCCGGAAAGGGCTCCAACAGACCTTTGACTACCGCAACCGGGACTTCCGGGTGCTGGTGCCGTCGCTCTTCCAACAGAACTACAACTACACCCTCGACCCGAACCCGAGTCAGGTGCTGGGGCGTGATTGCTTCAGCCTCACCGTGCAGCGTCCGGCGCCCTACGTGGGCGGGAGCTACGCGGTGCAGATGGACGTGGAGACCAAACTGGTGCTGGATTGGCGCGAGTACGACGCCTCCGGCAACGAAATCTCGCACGTGGCTTTTGAGAGCCTCGAGCTACAGAGCCCGGACTTTAATGGCTTCAACATGGTCTCCGGCTTCATGACCGAGACCGAGCTCGACATCCAGAGCAACCTGGCCGTGACGGCAGGCTTTGCGGTACTTACGCCGAGCTTGCCGCCCACGGGCTTCGAGCTCTATGGAGCCAGCTTGCTGGAGTCGACCTCCACCCCGGGCGACCCTTGGGTACGTCTACTCTATACGGACGGACTCGAGCGAGTCTGGATCCTGCATCGCGCCCCGGCCATGTCCTCGGGCGGCACTTTTGCTGCTCCCGTGGTTCACGTGTATCCCACGGAAGCTTGGACGGTGGCAGTCGGCAAGATCGGGGGCTATGAAGTCATGGCCGCCGGACGCGTGCCGAAGAAGCAGATCCTGCAGATGCTGGAATCCTGCTTCTAAATCTCTCCTTGGCTGGCCCTGGCTAGCCCGTGTCTACGGATGGGAGATTGAAGCTCTCCCTGCCCCTGGTTCCAGGGTGGGGTAGATTGAGTTGTGTCCGGAAACGACCGGCCACGCAATCAACGACCCAAATCGCGCCATGTCCGAAAAGCCCGAACGCCCCTATCAAGAGTCCGACCTGGGCTCCCCCGAGTACCGTGAGCGCTTGATGCGTAAGCTCAACTGCCTCATTGCAGTACTCGAAGTCGCCAACGCCAAGGTGCGCAAGTCCCTGACGGGGCATGAGCCGGACCTGGACCGTCTCACTCGGATACAGACCAACCTGGTCAGCACCCTCGAGGTCTGCCGCCGCGCTAGACGCGCCCTAGAGCGCCGTGAGCCGCTTCCCGAGGGTCTCCCCGAGAACCTGGCAGCCGTGGTCGAACAGGCCAAGAGCGAGAAGGGCAAGGCCCTTCCGAAGGGCGCCAAGACCGAGCTCACCTCCTACGCCGAGCGCCTGCGCTTGGAGCGCATGGGACCCATCAAGTCGGATGAACTGGAAGACATCGACTTCGACGATCTGGCAGGCAAGCTCCAGTCGTAAAAGCACACTCCTTCCCTGGAGCATTTGGAAGCGCGGACGAGCTTGGTTGGCTCGTCCGCGCTTCTCTTTGATACTGCTCTGGTTGATTGTGTTCCCGCAGACAGAGGGCCTGCCAAATTTGGCCTCTGGGTGGTGTGAGGGGGGGGGAGGGGTACTTGCCCAGGGTTGAAGGGCCTCCTAACTCGGCCAACCCTCCTGAAGCGCCACGCACAGCAGGGGTGGTCAGGATTCTGCACGACCGCGAACACACTCAACCGGGGCGGTATCCTTCTCTCTGTACTGGGCGTTATCGTGGGGGCTATGACCGGCCAGCAGCAGACACTCGATTCGATTGAGGTGCAGGACACCGAAGGGCGCGCCGTTCGTCTGGCGGATCTATGGAGAGAGCAAGCTCTGGTGCTCGGCTTCGTGCGCCACTTCGGCTGACTCTTCTGCGCCGAAGCCGTCGCGCAGTTGCGCGACGCCTACCCCGAAATTCAGGCCGCTGGCGTCGAGCTGGCGGTGATCGGAAATGGTACGCCTGCAGAGGCGGCTGGCTTGGCGCGCCGCATGGAGCTGCCCTTCGCGGTCTTCACAGATCCTGAGCGCGGGGCCTTTCAGGCCGCGGGCCTGCGCTCTTCCTGGGCCGCTAGCTTCTCGCCGCGCGTCATTCTGAATGGCATTCGGGCGATTCGCGCCGGCTTTCGCCAGCACCGCATGCAGGGCAGCGCGCTGCAGCAAGGTGGCGTGCTAGTGCTGCGCGCGGGTGGCGAGCGGGTGGACTTGTACGTGTCCAAGACCGGCGGCGACTATCCCAGTACGGAATGGATCCTGGATGCCGCAGGGCGTGCCGGGTGAGCGGCCGCGAGCGCTGGATTGCGGGAGCGGGGAGCGCCGGCTTGCTCTTGGCTTGGGGCGGCTTCGCCTACGTGCTGAGTGCGCCGGACACGGAGTCTGTTCCTAGCTTGTTGCCGAATGCGACGCTGGTGGGCGCCGCCGTGGCGGTGCTCTGCGGAATGCTACATCCGCGCCGCGCGTGGACCTTTCCGCTGATCGTCGCCGGCGGGGTCTTCTTGGGCGTTCTGCTCTTCTAGCAGCCCGCTTAAAAGACAGCGACTTGTCGCTCGGCTCCCACGAAGCGCCTGGCTGCGTTGCCAGAACCCCCAAATAGCCACGACTATGGGGGGAACCTGTCGCCTTGCCAGACGATCCGTGGAAACCAATCGCTGGGCCGCTGTTTCTTAAGCGGCCTGCTAGGGGATCGCAGCCAGCAGCGCTTCCACCATGGCCTCGGCCAATATGCGGCTGCCCGAGTGGTTCAAGTGGCAGCACTTGTCGACGTAGCGCGTCTCGGTGTCGTGCTCGAAAATTTGGCTGAGATCGTGCATGAGCACACCGTCCGCGGCCATGGCTTGGGAGCGTTCACGCAGGCGCGGATAGCCCTGCTCTACCAGGGGCCGATAGGGGTTGTCTTCGCGGTAGGCATCCTCTAACTCCCGATCGGTGAGCGGCTTGGCTCCGTTGTCGTACTGGTTGGGCTGTAGGAAGTTCAGGTAGAGCGCGCCTGTGGCGCGACAGAGCTGATCCATGCGTCGGTTCGCGCGCTCCCAAATGGCCACGTGGTCATCCAGCTGCTCGTCCATGTCCGCGTAGTGACGCTGCGGGCCGGTGCCTTCGACGTGGGTTGCACCGAGAATGCCAACCTCGCCGCGCACCTTGGCCACGGCGCCGGCGGCCGTGTGGTCCGCATAGTGCCAGAGCAGTTGGCGTATCCAGGAATAGCGCAGGGAGCTGACTTGCATGCGTGCAGCACTCTCAGCGCGTTCGATCTGGGTCAGGTCCAGGCGCGCCAAGCCGGATTGGTTGCCGAGGCTGAGGCCCACGCGACTGACCCATTGCCGCGGGTACGCAGGCAACATGTGCTGGCTCTTGGCGGCCCCCTGGTAGAGCGCGATCTCGTTGAAGCCATCCAAGCAGAGCACCGCATCCAAGGGCACGCCCAAGGTCTGCAGGAGCCCGAGGCCAATCACGCCTTGGGGCTGCTTGTGACCAGCGTTGGCGATGCACAACAGCTGGATCTCTTTGCCCTGGAGCTGAGGTGCTTGCGCTAAACGCTCGCGAATGAAATCGCTGTGCAAACGCACCACGTTGGCAGCAACCGATCCGCCGGCGATGCCCACGATGAAGGCCTCGTCCGAGTAGCAGATTGAGCTCAAGTCCCCGAGCTCATCGTTGACCCAATAGGTCACGCATTTCTGTCCGCGCGCGTGGCCGTTGGCGCCGACGGAGCCCAGGAAGGGATGGCGAATCTCGACGCTCTGCTCGGCCCGTTCCTGTTTGAGCTGGGCCTTGTTCCAATTGAGACCGCGGCCGCGCAGGTCCTGGGCCGCGAGTTGTCGCTGGCGCGAGAGCTGACCCCAATAGGTGGGCGTTGTATCGGTCAGTTGCCCGAGCACGACCCAGGCACCGACCTCGGCCAGACACCAAAACCAGAGGGTGATCAACAGCCAGCGAAGAGGAGACTTGAGCATGGTCGTGGCTAGCGAATGGCCGCTAGCAGAGCCTCTAACATGGCCGTCCCCATGAGCGTGGAACCCATGCCGTTCACGTGACAGCAGTCGTCCACGTAGAGCGGCTGCTGTACGTCAGCAAAGACGTCGGTGAGGTCATGGAAGAGCACGCCCTCTGCGGCCAGCTGCGCGCCAGCTGCTTGCAGCATGGGGTAGGCCTTGTTGACGCGCTTCTCGTACTTGCCGCCGGGGGTCAAGGCGATGCCGCGTTCCTTAGGGCCCATGGGCTTGGACCCCGCGACGTATTGGTTGGGCTGCAAGAAGTGCAGGTAGAGCGTGCCGGATGCCGCGCACATCTCAAACAGGGCGCGCGAGGAGTTCGTCCAGATGTTCACCAGGTCGGTGAACTGCTCTTCTTGGTTGGTGTAGTCGCGCGGAGGTCCGGTGCGCTCCACGTCCATCTCGCCGCTGGTCTCCAGCTGCTCTTCGAGGATTCGAATGCGCTCGTCCTGGACCCGGTTCGATCGATACCACCCAAGCTGTCGAATCCAGGACCGGCGCAGGGGACTCTCGAGCACGGTTTCGGCGGCGTCCGCTTGGTTCGCCTTCTCGATGTCGAAGCGTGCCAGTAAGGAGCCCTCCGCGAGGCCGATGCCCAAGCGCGAAACCCACTGCCGCGGGTACACCGGCAGCATCTTGTGCTTGGCTGCGGCGCCCACATGTAGAGCGATTTCATTGAAGCCGTCCAGCACCATGATGGCGTCGAAGCGCACTCCAAGGCTGTCCAGGAAGAGATAGCTGATCAGGGCTTGGGGCTGCTTATGACCGGAGTTAGCCAGCACGATCAGCACCACCTCGCGCCCCTCGAGCAAGGGCGAGGCTTCCAGCTCGCGCAGCAACTGTGCGCCATAGGCGTGGGTTAGGTTGGCTGCGACCGAACCGCCTGCGATGCCGACTACGAAGGTCTCCTCCTGGAAGCAGGCAGAGCTCTGATCGCCCAGGGCGGGGTCCATCATGCGCACGATGTTATGGACGCGCTCCTTGGCCGACTTGGAGATGAAGCCGAGGTAGGGATGGCGATACTCGAGCCCACGGTCCGCACGCGTGCGCTTGCGTGCGTCGAGACCGGCGTTACGCGCGCGCAGCTCTTGATCTGCAAGGCTCACCTGGCGACTGCGCAGCATGGCCTGCGAGATCGCTTGCCCTTCGAGGGTGCGCACGGTTGCCCAAGCGCCGGCTTCGCACAGCAGCCAAATCCAAATGACGAGCAGCAGTGCTCGGCGTCGACGAATTTTGCCTGCCATCAGACCTTGGCAAGCACGGCTTCGACCAACTCATCCGATGTGGTGCCCGCGGCGTCAGCTTCGTAGCCCAGGATCAAGCGGTGGCGGAGGCAGGCGGGCGCGAGTTCATCAAGGTCCGCGTTCGTTACGTGCAGGCGTCCAGAAACCAGAGCGCGCGCCTTGGCCATTAGGATCAGCGCTTGACCTCCGCGCGGGCTGGCGCCGTAACGCACGAGACTGCGCACAGACTCCGGCGCGAGATCGCTGCTGGGGTGGGTGGCGTGCACGATGCCGGCCACGCGCGCGACCACATCATCCGAGACCGGAACCTCGCGTACCAGTTGGCGCATGCGGCGCAGCTCCTTGCGCGTGATGATCGGCTCGGGTTCCTGCAGCATGGCGCCGGTGGTCGCACCGAGGATGCGCATCAACTCTTCGCGCGGGGGCAGCTCCAGATTGATCTTCACCAGGAAGCGATCGAGCTGAGCCTCCGGTAGGGGATAGGTGCCCTCCATCTCCAGCGGGTTCTGGGTGGCGATCACCAGGAAGGGATCGTCCAGCTTGCGAGTCTCGCCTTGGACGGTCACCTGCTGCTCTTGCATGGCCTCGAGCAAGGCCGACTGCGTGCGCGGCGTGGCGCGGTTGATCTCGTCCGCCAGCAGGACGTTGGTGAAGACCGGGCCCGGCTCGAAGGCGAAGCTGTGGCCGCCATGTTCGTCGGTCTCCAGGATGCGCGTGCCGATGATGTCGGCGGGCATCAGGTCCGGGGTGAACTGCACGCGCCGGAAGGTCAGGGCGACGCTCGCGGCGAGGCTGCGCACCAGGGTCGTCTTGCCCAGGCCCGGGGCGCCCTCCAGCAGAGCGTGGCCGCCGGCGAGCAGGCTGAGCAGCAGCAGCTCGGTCACATCGCGCTGGCCCAGGAAGGTGCGCGCAATCTCGGCGCGCAGGGCGTCCAAACGGTCGCGCAGAGCGTCGATTTCAGACTGGGCGGAGTCGAGGTTAGTCATGGGCGAGCTGTTCGCAGAATAGCGCCCGCATCCCCTTGGGCGGCGCTCTCTATAAGTTTCCTGTTCCGGGATGAGTGTGCCAGCTGGGTCGTCTGACGGGTGCATGCTGATGGGGTTGTTCCAAGTATCGGTTCGTAGGTGTAGCGTGACGGCCATGAGATTGAATTTGCTTCGTGGCCTTGGGCTGGCGATCTGCCTGTGGTTGACCGCTTGTGCGGGCGCTGGTCAGGCCCAGCCCAGCTTAGAATTGCGCTACGGGGCAGCTGCCACGGCCCTGGAGTCGGGCCAATATCAACTGGCGGCGGATCGTTATCGCGAGCTCTGGCATGGGGACGAGGGCTCGGCGCAGAGCGTGGCCGGTTGGGCTCGGGCCTTGATGGGCTTGGAGCATGCCGACCGTGCTCTGAGCCTCTTGGTGAATGCGCGTAAGCGCAGCGAGGATCCCACACTGGCGGCACTGATGGGCGTGGCCCTGGTGCAGACCGGTCGGCCGGCCGTGGCCCGCGAGTCTTTCGCCGCTGCTTTGGCCGGGGATCCTGAGCAGCCCCTAGCGCTGGCCGGCTTGGGGCGCTGCCTGGCGAACAGCATGCAGCCAGATGGTGCGGCGCCGCTCCTGCTGCGCGCCTCGCGCGCGGTTGGCGGAGACACGGACCTGTTGCGCGAGGCAAGTACGGCGGCCCGTGCTGCGAAGCTCGAGGGGGTGGAGCTAGCGGCGCTCGCGGACTTGGCCCAGGAGGGTCATGCGCAACCGGCGGAACTGCTGCGTGCGGCAGAGCTACTGCTCGCGGACGGTCATGCGGACCCGGCCCTCGGGGCGCGGGCTGAGGGCTGGCTCACGCGCGCGGTGGACCTGGATCCCCAGGCGGCGGACGCTTGGGATGGCCTGGGTCGCTTACGTGCTGCGCGCGGCGATCACGAAGCAGCTACAGCCGCTTTCAAGCGCGCGGTGGAGGTGGACCCGGCAGCCCATGGGCCGCTCTTGCAGCTGGCCCTCTTGGCTCAAACTGCAGGGCGCGATGCCCGCGCCCTAGAACTGATCGATCACGCCCTGGGCTTTCTTCGCAAGCCCGAGTTGCGCTCACCCTTTGAAGAGCTGCGCACGGAGTTGCTTCGGGAAGAGGATCCCGAAGAGACGCTCAGCCGTCGCTAAGCGCTTTCGCTACGACTTCGTCGAGTTTATCTGTTAGCTCTTCGCCGAACTCGTCGCCGAAGTCCATGGCGATCACGTCGATCTCCTCGAACGTGTAGCGGCCGGTGGAGCGGCTGAAGGGCACGCCGTACTCCCACTTGTTGCCGTCGGAGGCGTGAATGGTGATGGCGACTTGGTTGTCGCCCTCCACCGGTTCAACGGTGAAAGAGGTGGCTTCGTACTCGGACATGATGGTGGACCGCGGGGCGGTGGCGCATGGAGATACCCTAAGAGACCCGTTCGCGCGAGCAATTCCTACTCCCACGGTGGACGCGGGATCACGTCTTCCTGGGTGGCTCTGCTGCCATATCGGCAGCTGGCGGGGCGGACTGGACCCCAATGGCCATTCCGGCCTGCAGCAGGCCGCCTTGGACCACCCTGCAGAGGAATCCGCTCCGTCCCAGCATCAGGTCCGGGAAGCGGCCGTCCTGCGCCTTCAGAGTGCTGCACGGAGAGCGCACATCGTGGATCTCGAGCCGCACCTCGGGACCTATTTCGAGCACATCGCCCGGAGCCAAGCCTTCGAAGTCGAGGCCTTCCGTGAGCACGTTCTCGCCGTAGGAGCCGGCGTCAAAGGGACCCACGCGATCCCGTTCCAGGCGCGCGTAGTCCTCGGTGGCGAAGACGCATACGGCGCGCAGGGACCCGCCGTGGAACTCTTGCTTGTGGGCATCGCCCACCAATCCGAGCTCGTTCACCTGGGCCGACTCGACCGGATGGTTGGGCAAACCACCCGGTCCCAAGCAGACCGCGAGCACGCGTCCGGCGTTCACCGGTCCTGGCGCAGGAATAGGTAGTAGAGCTGACCCTCGGCGCGCGTGGCGCCTGCCATGCGCTCCGCGCCGGCGCCTACGCCCAGGTAGATGTCCGCGCGCCCGGCGGTGCGAATCGCGCCGCCGGTGTCTTGGTCGAACATGAGCTGCTGGAAGGGCATTAAGCCGCCGCCGGCAACGGGCAGGAGGGTGTCCACGAAGACCGCGGCGCCGCGCGGGAAGAGCGACTTGTCAGTGGCCAGGCTGCGCTGCGCGCTGACCTCGACGTTCAGGCTGCCGCGCGGCATGCCGTTGAGAGGCGCGAAGAAGACGTAGCTATCGTTGCGCTCCAGGTAGGCATCCACGCGCTCGGGGTGCTGCGAGGCCCAGGCGCGCAGGGCCATCAGGTTCATGTTGCTGGCGTCGATCTCGCCGTCGCGAATCAGCTCGCCGCCCAGGCTGGTGTAGGGCTGGCCGTTCTTGCCCGCGTAGCCCAAACGCAGTTCCTCGCCGGAATCTAGGCGTATGAAGGCCGAACCGTTCACGTGGGCGATGAAGGCGTCGAGGGGATCTCGCAGCCAGACCAATTCCAAGCTGCGGTTCTCGAGCAAGCCGCTGGCTTCGATCACCTGGCGCGTGGGGTAGGGCTCGAGTCCGCGGGCTGTGCGCCGTCCGAGGATCGTGCCGTCCACGGCCTTCTCCAGATCCTGGGGCAGGGCGTAGAGCGGATAGCGGTAGGCGCTCGAACGAACCATGCTGCCGTCGAGGATCGGCGTGCAGTACCCGGTGAAGAGCACGCCGCCGCCGCGTCCGTTCCAACCGGCGCTCTTGTAGATCTCGAACTCCTCCATCATGGAGGCGTTGAAGCTCGACGAGTTCGACGAGTTCCGTAGCAGCTCGGTCAAGCGCTGCAGGCTGGCCAGGGCGCGCTCGTGGGTGATGCCTGCCTGGGGGAAGAACTGCTCGGCGGAAGCCCGCCTGGTCCAGGCCAGGGAGCGCTCCAAAGCCGGCAGCACATCCGTGCGGTTCAGCCAGGCTGAACCCAGATGCGGACGCACATCATCGGCCCCGAGGGGCAGCAGCGCGGGAACACCGAACTCGAGCGGCTGCTCGTAATCCGGCTTGTGAGTATGCGGAATGAGGCAGGACCCTAGGGAGAGCAGGGCCACGGCGAGCATCGAACGCATGGGAGGAGAGAATTGGAGGGACCCCATGCGCCCAGACTAGCGATCCCCTAGGGCCGGCTTCCAGCTTCCTAGGACAGCAACTCGCTGCCGGGGTCAGGGCTTGGACCGGAAGCGGATCTTGGCCACCTTCTGGTGCGGCATGCCGTTGCCGCCTTGCTGGCTCTGGCGCGTGATCGGGTGGAAGGACCAGAACAGGACTTGGAACCAGATGCCGGCAAAGGGCCCGTGCTGGGCGTTCTGCAGCCAGACCAGGAACGGTCCGCTGCGCATGGCCTCGTCCAGGGCCGCGCCGCTGTCTTGGGCTAGGTCCAGGGGGATGGTCTGCAGGCTTAGGGCCAGGCCGCTGAGCAGGGGTGATGAGAAGACGCCGAGGACGATGATCCAGGCCAAAACGGCTGACTTGCCGCGCCTGAAGCCGCGATGGCGCAGCTCGATCTCGAGCACCATCAGGCAAACCAAGACTGCGCAGGGTGCCAGCAGGGTGGCCCAGGCCAAGGGGATCAGGTGCAGGGGATTGAGCGCGTGCCAACAGGCGAGGACGGCGGCGATCCCAAACATGAGGGCCGGGATGCGCAGGTTCGGGCCGGAGCGCTTGCGCGGCAGGGCGAACCAGGCGAAGACGAAGGCACCCCAGAGCATGAAGGCGTTCATCCAGAGTGTCTCCGTCAAGAGCCCGAGGGTGTCGCTCAGGAGCATGCTCACGAAGACCACCGTGACTAAGCCTACCAGGGACCCGACCTGGACGATCTTGGACCAGGAAATGCCGCGACGCAGGAGCGCGCGGATTCCGGCCCAGGATCCCAACAGAACGGAGAGCAGTACGAAGGCCGCCAAGGATCCCAGCACGATCAGGTTCGTGCGGTTCATGCGGATGGGGTTGGCGCTCCTCGCAAGCTCATCCGGGGCCGTAACCTCTTGCGCCCGCAGTTGCTCCCGGAGCTGATCCTTAATGAGGGGCAAGAGCGTGACCTTCTGGAGCTCCTTTAGCGCCAGCTTGCGCACGGCCGGATCCGCAGCCTGCAGCAGGACGCGCGACCAGAGGATGCTCGTTCCGGCCGAACGCCATAGGACCAGGTTGGCCGGGGAGCCCGGGTCCTGTCTTATTCCACCGGCCGCATCCACTTCCGCACGCAGCTTGGTGATCGAGGCCGAACTCGGGCGACCCTCCACGAGTGACTCCTGTTCCAGGGCCCGCGACCAATCCTGCGCAGTCCAATCGGTCTGCGTGTCGGAGCTCTCGAGCACCGCCACGAGCACCTGGCTCTGCTCCGGCCAGTCAATGCTCTGCTCACCCCAGCGCGCGGCTCGCGCCACCGTGTGAACCTCGCCCGGTTCGTAGTCACGGTACAGACTGCTGGTGGTTCGGATATTCCACCGCGGCCGGCTCATGCTCGCGAAGCTGTGGCCCCACTTGAGGCGCATGCCGCCAGAGGCAAAGCCGGCGCGACCGTTGACGGCTAGCGTGACCCACTCGACCGGGTTCGGCCCGCGGGGTCCGTAGCCCAGGTAGGAGGGGCCGAGCACATTGCGCGACTCGTAGGCCTTGATCGGTGCGGAGCGTTCGGCTTCGACTTGAAAGGGTGTGGAGCGTTGCACCGGTAGGCGTCCCGAGGCGACCAGGGTCGGCGGGCCGGCTAGGTGTGAAACTTCGAGCCAAGCCCAACGAACGCTCCAGGGCTCTTTGTCGGCGCCTGGATGCACGAGTGACTGCCAGTGATCCGCCAGACCGCGCGGGTCCATCAGGCGCTTGCCCATGCCCAGGGGCCAGAGCGGCGCTTGGCCAACGAAGCGGTGAGTGAGCAGGCGGTGTAGGAGGCGCCGGTCGTAGCGCGAGGAGGCATGAAAGCGCTCGAGTAGAGCAGCCGTTGTGATCTTGGAGATGGGCTGCTCTAGCTCCAAGGAGGCGCCCATGACCTCGCTCAACTCTGCGGCCGTTGCCGGTAGCACTCGGCTTACGTTGCTCGACCCGAAGTGGCGCACGTAGAAACCGCCCGGGAACTGGGGGCTCTGCTCCTGAACCTCCAAAGCGAGGGTCAAGCGAGCCAAGTCGCGCTGGGCGGGCGTGCGCGCGGGCCAGGCCTTGATCTCCGTCAGGAGCCGCTTCGGCTCGACCACTAAGTCCCCGCCCCACGGCGAGGCACTCAGACCCGCGATGGCGTCAGCCATGTGCAACGCCGCCGTGGCAGCCGCCGCGTCGGGGTCGCTGGCGAGCGCGATCAGGTGCGGTAGTAGGGCCCGACCACGCGCGCTAAGGAAGTCTAGCCAAGCCTGCTCGGAGCGCAGCTTCTCAGGGGCCAGCGCCACCCGCAGATCGGTTCCATTGGCCGCATTAGCGCGCATCAGCTCGAGCAGCATCGTTAGGCCTGACGGCCCTTGCTCTTCGAACCAGAGTAGGATGTTGGCGGCCAGTCTCGGGCGCTCCATGGCCTCCCAAAGGAAGGCCATCCACGTCTGATGATGCGTGTGCGCTGGATCGCGGAGGGGATCACGCAGGAGCTCGAAGAACTGCAGTTGGTCGAGGGAGTCCGCATAGGACTGAGCTCGATCGAGGTACTCACCGCTTTGCTCGGTGTCGCCGCGTAGGTACGCACTGGCGCTAGCGAGCAGGGTCACCCGAGGGTCCTGGAAGGACAGTTGCGCGCGCCCCTCTAAGGGCGTGACGAGAGATTCAACTGGCTCCGAATTTTGAGTCAGCGCGAGCATGCCCCCGAGCACCAACTCGGAAACTTCCAAAGTTTCGCTCTCGTGGAGGAACCAACTAAAGAGCGGCGCAGCCACATCGCTCTTACCCTCCTCGACCAACTTCCGAGCTAAGACCAGCATGGGGTCCTGCGCGACGGAGGAGCGCGCGCCAAAGTGCAACAGGCCGAAGGTCAGTACGAAGGTGGCGAGCACGGCCATGACCAGCGTGCGTTCGCGGCGTACCCAACGCACGAACTCGCGACGCATCTTGGGTGGCTCGGCGCGCACGCTGCGGCCTTCCTCGAAACGCTCCAAGTCTTCGAGGAGCGCCTTGGCGGTGGGGTAGCGATCCTTCGGATCCTTGGCCATGGCCTTGGCCGTCACCAGGGTCAAGGGTGCGGGCACCTGCGGATTGCGCTGGGCCAGGGGCTTCGGCTCTTCGTGCAGTACCGCATGCACCAGTTCCGCAATGGCCAGGCCGGCGAAGGGCGCGCTGCCGCCGAGGCACTCGTACAGGATCGCGCCGAGGGCGTACACGTCGCTGGCTTCGCCGATCAGCTTGCGATCGCCGCGGGCTTGCTCGGGCGCCATGTAAGCGGGCGTGCCGAGCAGATTGCCTGTGGCAGTAAGTTCCGTTTCGAGGGAGCGATCGAGGGCCAGGCCGAAGTCCACCACATAGGCGTCGCCGTCGTCGCCGATCAGGATGTTGCCGGGCTTCAGGTCGCGGTGTACGAGCCCGCGTTCATGTACGTAGGCGATGGCGCTGGTGGTTTGGCGCAGGATGCGAACGGCCTGGGCCACGCCCATGGGGCTCTCCTTGGCCAGGGCCTGAGCCAGGCTCTGACCCTCCACCAGGTCCATCACGAAGAACACATGCCCGCCGTGCTCGCCCACATCGTGCACGCGCACGATGTGGCGGTGGCGCAGGCGTGCCAGGCTCTTGGCCTCGCGCCGGAAGCGCTCCAGGGCCTCGCCGAAGACCAGCTCGCCGGGCATCAGCACCTTGACGGCCACTTCGCGGTCGAGGCTTGTTTGACGCGCGCGCCAAACGACTCCCATACCGCCGCGGCCGATCTCTTCGATCAGCTCGTAGTCGTCGGGGAGCGTCGGCTTAGGCAAGGGGCGCGGAGCGGCGGGTTTGGCCCATTCGTTGAAGCCGAGGCCCTCGAGGGCC
>JBLIOL010000017.1:0-31590 GCA_047639615.1 Planctomycetota bacterium
GGCCGCTGCTCGGAGGCGCGCACCAGGAGCAGCGCTATGGCCGCGCCCATGGCCAGGTTCGTGAACTCGCAGAAGTGGCCGCGGTGGTAGAAGGAACCGCCGGTCGCGGGCCGCGGACTGCGGTCGTAGAAAACACTGATGATGGAAGTCAGCGTGATGTCCTGCACCAGCGCCAGCACAACGCCCGCGAGGCCAATCATCGAAACGCCTAGGAGCAGGCGCTTGATCAAATGCATGCGGCCATAGACCTGGCTCACCACGAACAGGATCAAGACCGCCGACATGAGCAAGCGCAGGTCCACGCGCGTGGCCCAGGGATAGACGCTCAGGCTGGCCTGCTCCGGCGCGTTCACGAGGCCCGCCGCAAGCCCATCCACATCGCGCCACATGGCAGCGCTTGCGGGCGCGAGGGATTCCAAACGCGCCAGGTCCATGGGCACCAACTGCAAAGCCACGAAGCCCACGAAGAGCAGCGCGGGCACGTAGGCCCAGCTCCAAACCACGCGCGCTTCCGCCTCCACAAAACAGCGCAAGGCGAACACGAGTCCGAGGCAGATGGCCGCGCCCATCAGCACCAGGTGGCTAAAGGGTAGGACTCCACCCAAGGCAAAGGGCAGGTAGGTCAGCAGCGCGAGCAAGAGCGCTTCGATCACGCGCTCGAGAGTGGACAGGGGCTGTTGCGTGGATGCGTGCATGGTTGGTTTCGGATCCGATGGCAGGCGGATAATCAGACTCGAGTCACGATCAGTGCGATGTTGTCCTGACCACCGGGATAGCCTTGGACTCCGTCCAAGGCTAGCTGGGTCAATTCGGTGGCCATGCGCTGCGGGTCGCCGCCCGTGCGAATGTGTAGGGACTCCATCTGGCGCAGGCCGATGGAGGTGCGCGGCGAACGGTAGTGGCACTCGTCGACGCCGTCGGTGTAGGCCAGGACCAACTCGTTCGGGCGCACGTTGAAGGCGAACTCCGTGGCGCGGCGCGGATCCAAGGAACTCGGTACGCAGGCGCGCGCGTAGTTGGTGGTCTTGCGATTGGCGGTGCGCGGTGCGTTGTCGAGCCCGAGTACGGAGAGACTGGAGTCCCCCATGGAAACGCCGAAGCCCGCACCGCGCGCGCGGTCGAGCACGGCGATCAGCAGCGTCGTCTCCGAGCGATAGCTATCCGACTCGACCTCGTCGCCGAGGCTTAGCAGCAACTCCAAGAGCTGCATGGGCGTGCTCGGCAGGCTCTCTACGCGTGTGGCCAGGCGCGCCATCAATTCATGGCTTGCGCGCTCACCGTAGTGCGCGTCGGCCACGGCCAAGAGCGTTTGCTCGCCGTCGTCGACCACCAGCAGCGCGTCTTCGTTGTACACCTGGCCCGGCGGCTTGAAAGGTGTACGTGCGGAACCCGGACAGGACACACAGGCCGTGCGGCCCTGCGCCTGGACGTAGGTTTCGAACTGGTCGAGGACCAAGTAGTCCTCACCCAACTGCAAGAGCTGCTCGCGGCTCATGGACTCTCGGAACTAACGTGTGGTGGCAGGAAACGCCCTCGGAGGGACGCCCCATCAGAGTAGCGCAGTCCGTCGGCTATGAAAGAAGCGCGGCCGCTATCAAGCGGTCGCGCTTCCCTGGTTCTCTCAAAGGGCTTCGGCGCAAGCCGAAGCTGATCGTTAGCTCAGTGGCTGGGCGAGATGATCGGGGGCCGATCACTCGCACCGATGCCGGGGATGCCGCCGCCGCTCGTGCTGGAGTTCCAGCCGGAGCCACCGGTGGAGCCGGAGAAGGCATCACGGCCTCGGTTACGACGTGCGTCGTCACCTACGGAGGCTGCTGCGAGCAGGATGAAGGCGCCGGCGAGGATCAGCGCGGACTTCTTGGGTTGGATTTTGGTCATAGCGATAGAGCGTTCCGAGGTCCTACTCTCCCAGTAGGCACACCGTAGATCCCATGCGAAGTGGGATCCTATTCGGGCAGGAGCGCTCGGGAGCCTATCGGCCAAGTCTCGAATTGGAAAGAGCAAAAAGGCAGTCCAAGGAAAGCTTTTCACTGGGCCGTTCCAGCTTAGTCCATCGACTGCGCGTCAAGTTGTCACGCCTGCCAGGCCCCCTCATCGGGACAAGCGGACGCCCTAGCACCATACTGGCAAAGAGGTTACGACTGCTGCCCTGGGATCTCCTGGCACGGGGCCACGTCGTATTTCAGGACATTGCATCGCAATTGTCGCAAAATGAGCCCCTGGGTTTAACGCCAGGATCTGCAGAAATCCCGCCGGCCTTAAGGGCCGCGAGCCAGATCGAACCAATCAGAGCCAGCGCCGAACCACTTTGCAGTAGTCCGTGTACTGCGTACCGAATTGGCGCTCGAGGTGCATTTCCTCGCCGCGAATCGCCAGCCTTCCGATGAGCGGACCCGTCAGGAGCGCCCCCAGCAGCCACCAGGGGTTGGCCCAGGCCAGGCCCAGGCCCAGCACGATGACGATGTTGGCCACGTAGATCGGGTTGCGCGAGAAGCGATTGGGACCCCTGGTGACCAGGGCGGAGGCGCCCCGGTGCGGCATGACGGTGGTGCGCACGCGGGCCATCTCACCCATGGTGAGGAGGTCCACGAGCACGGCCAGCAGGATCATGCACTTGCCGACCAGCGCCAACATGGCCGCCGTCTCTGGGGCGACCCAGGGCAGGGGCGCCCAGCGGCCGAGGGCCCAACCGCCGATCATGATCACGGCCAAAATTAGGGGCGGCCAGGGAACGGAACTGGGGCGATCGTCGCTCATGTGGGACTAGTACTTGAGCTCGAGATCGTTGTCGCGCAGCTCGGCGAGCTTGGTCGCGAGCTGCGCGCGCATGCGCAGGGTGACCTCGATGTTCTCGATCCCCTCCGACGCAAGGTTGTGCACCTGCTCGGGGTCGGCGTACATGTCGAAGAGTTCCTCGCCCTTCTGCCCCTGCTCTCCATAGGCGATGTAAGCCCAGCGCCGCTCGCGCAGCAAGAAGCCCTTGCCGTTGACGCTGAAGGCAGCGCTGCGCACCTCTTGCTCGGGATCGTCCAGGAGCGCGCTGATGTCCGCGCCTTGCAGGCGCCCTTGTACCTCCAAGCCGCACAGGCTCGAGAGGGTCGGGTAGAGGTCCAGCAGCTCCACCAGCGAGTGACACACGGCCGGCGCCTTGCCCGGCACGGAGATGATCAGCGGCACGCGCGCGGACTCCTCGTGCAGGCTAACTTTGGCCCAGAAGTCGTGCTCGCCCAGGTGGAAGCCGTGGTCGCTGGTGAAGATCACGATCGTGTTATCGCGCTTGCCCGATGCTTCGAGGGCCGCGAGTACTTTGCCCACCTGCGCATCCATGTAGGCCACGCTGGCGTAGTAGCCGGCAACCGCCTTGCGCTGGCGCAGCTCGTCCATCTTCATGTTCAGGCTGGTCTTGTAGTTGATGCCAGCCTTTGGGATATCGTCCCAATCGTTCTTGTGCTTCGTCGGCAGCACCACCTCATCAATGGGGTAGTCCGTGTGGTAGCCAGCGGGCGAAACGAAGGGCACGTGCGGGCGCACGAAACCGACGGCCAGGAAGAAGGGCTCGTCGCCCATATTCGCTAGCAGCTCGCAGGCCTTGGCCGCGGTCTTGCCGTCGGAGTGCACCAGGTCGTCGCCCTCGGCGGCCACCACCACGAAGGTGTTGCCACCCATGACCGGCTTCTTGCCGTCAGGGTTTCCCTCGAGGGTTTCGCCCACGCCGGGCGCTTTCCACTCCGGGCCTTGGCTGTTGAAGCGCGCGCTCCAGGAGGCGGGATCGTCCGCGCCGTGGCTGCCGGCTTCGATGCCGCCGGGCACGCCCATGTGGAAGATCTTGCTGACGCGGGTCGTGTCGTAGCCGGCGTTCTTGAAGTGCTGGGCCCAGGTCGCGCGCTCGCCGATGGCCGGGCGCGGGCTCTTGTAGCCCAGCATCTTGATGGCGTGCGGGTAGTAGCCCGACATGAAGGACGCGCGCGACGGGCCGCAGTAGGTGCCCTGGCAATAGGCGCGCGTGAAGACCACGCCCTCTGCCGCCAAGCTGTCAATGTTCGGCGTCTTGCAAGACTTGCTGCCGTAGACCGAGAGCGCCGTGGCGGTCAGATCATCCGAGATGATGAAGAGCACATTCGGACGCTCTTGTTGCGGCGACTCTGACTTAGGCGCTTGTGCGGCCGTCAGATTCGGAGCAAGCAGCAGCAGCACAGCTGCCAGAACACGCGCGGGGAATAGCTTCATAGGCTTAGCCTGCCTTATTCATGAACACGCGCTCCAGAGTTTGCAGGTCGTTCCCTAGAAGCGTGTCGCGCATAGCCGAGTTTGCGAGGCATGTGCCATTTTTCGCGAGGCAAGGCGCGCCAAGACCCTCGTAACCGTAGCTACCCCGGGTTTGGTGCAACGCAGCATCGCGGATTAGGAGGCGAGAGGGTGGCGAAGCCGCCCATTTGCGAAGTCTGGTGCGCGTCTTCCTGAACAAAGCAGGCCTACGCGTGCTCTGACTCAGGCACGCATCATTGAGGGGTGACGGCGGCGTCTTCGATGATTAGTTCGTACTTGTAGCCGAAGCCAAAGTCCTTGTCCGCGATCAGGATGCCGCGTACTTCGACCATGTCCCCCACTTCTAGGGTGGCGTCGGTGGTGACGGTCAGGTCGTTGGTGCCTGCGGAGCCCGAGCCATCCTGAATGTGGATCCAGTTGGTCTTCATGATGTCCGCGTTGAACTTAACCACCTCGGCGCGGATGACGACTTGCTTGCCTACGAGCTCGTCGCGTTTCAGAAAGATGTCTTCGACGGTCTGGCCGCCGGCAGCAGCTTCGACGCTGATCGTGGACGCGGCGGCATCGGGATTGGTGGGTTGGCCTGCGGTATGGAAGGCGCTCACATCGATGTCGGCGTCGGCGCCCGAGAGGGCGGCAGCGAAGTAGATCACGTCAAAGGTGCGCTCGAGGGTCTTGCTCTCGAAGCCGCGCATGGTCATCAGGCCAGTGGCCGAGACACGATCGCCGACCTTGGCGCTGGTCTCGGGGCCCGCGGCCCAGAGCTTGTCCGCGCCGGTGTCGATCAGGGCGTAGGTGTAGCCGCCGGCGTTCATGGTCTCGAGGACGGCGCCGGTGATGCTATTCGGGGTTGAGGCCGGGGCGGAGCCGTTCGCAACGGGCTGCTCAGCGCCGGCGCCCATGGCCTGATCGGCCTGGGGCTGGGGCTCGGTGGAGCAGCTGAAGAGCAGGCTGGTGCAGAGAAGGAGAGACGGCGTGAGGAGCTTCACGGGGGACTTGTGGCTTTGGAGAAGGGGTACCGGAATGGCGGTCGAGGGCGCGCAGTCTAGTGCATGCCAGAGAGGGTGACTCGCCTAGGAGCGTGTCGCACATAGCCCATGGTCGCCGGGGGCCGCCTCCGGCGCCGTCAGCAGTAGTGAGAACATGCTTCAGCACTTTGTCCCAGGGCGTGCGACCCGCTGGGCCCAGAACTAACCCGGGTTAGGGACTGACTTGGTTGCCTGTGAAGAGAATTCCAGGTCGCTGCAGACTGGAAATGCGGCCTGAGTTATCGAATTAGTAACCGATGAGACTTTTTTAGGTTGCGTCAAATTACCAGCCGGCGCAGAGGAAACTCAAATGGGTCTCACTAGGTAGCCCTCATGCGCGCCAAATGCGGCTTCTCTCAATAAGCGACCAATACAGGGCCCTGGCGAGCCGGTAGCAGGGTTCAGGGCCCTTAAAATATCTTGGGATAACGTGACGCAGACGCGCTCCGAACTCGTTGTATCCAGTGTAATAAGGTTCCCATTACCCGTGGGACCCTCGCCCCCCCCAGCAGAGATTCGCGCCTAGCTCCAAACCTCGTTAGAGGTTTTGAAGGCACTCAGATCTGCCTCGCTCGACTGCTCCAAATGAAATCTCTCCTGCTCGTATCAGGGGTAGTGCTCGCATCTACCCAGGGCTCACTCGCCGCCCAATCTCTGCACTGTTCGGAGCGCCCGCTGAATCCTGCGCTCTCCTCAGCCCTCGACCCCATGGGAGTTGCCCTGTCCCTGGATAGCGGGGAGGCTGCCGTGGCTCGCACTTCGGGCAGCGGTGGCACGGGGAGCGTGATGCTCTTCAAGACCTTGCCCCCCCACGGCACCTGGTACAACCTGCAGGACATCAAGGATCTGGTGGCCACCGACAAGGTGGCCTTCGGGAGCGACGTGGCTCTCGACGGAAACCTGCTGCTGGTGAGCGACCCCGTCTGGGTTAACGCCCAAGGCCTCGAGCGCGGCCGGGTGCACGCCTACTCGCGGCCCAGTGCCACGCAGCCCTTCACCCTCGATCACCGCTTCTCGGCACCGAGCAATGGTCCCTTGGGCTTTGGCGCCGAACTGCTACTCGCGGGCAACGACGCATTCATCTCGGCGCCGAACACCTTCCTCCAAAGCCTGCAGCCGAAGGTCTACATCTACAGCTACCAAGAAGGCAGCAGGACTTGGGCTGCCGGCCAGCAGATCGTGCGACCCACCAGCACCTTGCCCACCATCTTCGGAGAGGGCGGCATGGACCAGGCCGAGGGCCTGCTCGCTGTCGGCGACTCCGTGACCACCGGTCCGAGCGGAGTCCAGAGCGGCGTGTGCCACCTCTATCGGCGCGATCCCGGTACCGGTCTTTGGAACCATGAAGAGCTGCTGACGCCGGCCCTGCCCTCGGCCGGCATGCGCTTCGGCAAGCCCGCTGTGCTCTCCGCCAACTCGGTGGCCGTGCTGGCCGAGCAGGTTCCGAATTCGCCGAACGGTACGCTCGGTGGCCGGGTCTTCATCTACACCCGCGATCTGAACGGGGTCTGGATCTTGAGCCAGACCTTGCGCTCGGACGACTTCACTCCGGCCGGCTCCATGCAGGCCTTCGATGAGATCCAGGTGGACCAGGATCTGATGGTGGTCGGTCAGTCCGGCTACGACCTACCGAACGGTGCCTCCCAGGGCCGCGCGGTGGTCTATCGCCGCGGCACCCTCGGCAACTGGGCTCCGGAGATGACCCTGGAGCGCGGAGCTGCTGGCCAAGCTGGTGATCTGTGGGCGGCGAGCCTGGGCGTACGCGACGGCATCGTCGTCGTCGGTGCACCCGGGGTCGATGGAGGCGTCTTCAGCCAAGGCTCGACGGTCACCCTCGACCTGACCCCCGGGGACTGCAACGGCAACATGATCAGCGACGCCTGTGACATCGTTTCCGGCTTCGCGATCGATCGCAACGGCGACCGCATACTCGACAGCTGCCAATCCGTCGGTACGCCGATCTGCGATCCGGCCGTGGCGAACTCCACGGGCGCACCGAGCGAGCTCTTCGGCTTGGGCTTGGATGCACTCGGCCCGGGTCTGCTGCAGATCTGCGGGAGCTCCCTGCCCCCGGGTGAGTTCGGGTACATGCTCGGCAGCTCAGCCGAAGACATGATCGTCATGCCCGGCGGCAGCAGCGGCAATCTGTGCCTCGCTCCCGGCCAAGACTTCGGCCGCTTCGTGACCCAGATCCAACAGTTCAGCCAAACCGGAATCGCCTGCACCCTGGTCGACTTTGGCGCAATCCCCACCGGTGTGGGCACACGCGCCCTGACGAGTGGTGACACCTGGTACTTCCAACTCTGGCACCGGGATGGAAGTACGTCGAACTTCTCCCCGGCCATCGAAATCACGATCCCCTGAAAAGGACCGTGTGAATGTGAGAGAGAAGAAGGGAAGGCCGGGCAACCGGCCTTCTCTTCTTTAATGGTCGGGACGCCGGGTCGGAGCAAATCTTGATTCGGCAACAAACCGGTCGCCGGCCCGATGTGAGGGTGAGCTATCTGGAGGGTCGAGGTGACCATCAGGAGGAGGCTCTTTGGTTGACTAGGCCACGTTTGCGTCGGCGTTCGATCCGAGCAGGTGCTTCGAGCGAGGGTCGCCGTGAGCATGTCGCGCGCCTGCTCCCGGGCGAGGTCCAGAGAGCCGAAGCCAGCGTTAGCTTGATCCGTTCACGAGCAACGGGTGTGTGTAGTCCAAGTAGATATGCGGATCACAGGCCGTTCACCAACAAGCCGACTTGGGGCCGCTAAGAGCGCGCCCTACCCCCTCCCGCGCACGCTCCGCGCGGGATAAGCGCCCCTACTGCCCGAGCACGAACTCGAGCCGTTGGGTGTCGCCTTCTTCGTCGAGCTCCACCGCAAATTCCAGCTCATCCCCTTCGCCGAACTCCACGTGCACCGTGCCCGTTAGGGGCGGCAGGCCGTCGATGCGTAGCTCGCCACCGGTGAAGGTCTCGCGCCGGACCACGCGCAGGGGCACGAGGTTTAGCAGGCTCGAGGGCCGCCAGGTGCCCTGCAATTCCGCCTTGCCGCCGTGCACGGGGCGCCCGGGGCTGCGCTTGATGCTCACCTGCAGGGTACAACCATGGTGCAGCTCAAAGCTGAGCGGTAGGGGCTCCTCGACGGACTCCCCGGTATTGTCCAGGAAGGAGTACTCGCGTGTCTCCAAGCGCCAGTCGCCGCCGCCGACCTTGAGCAAGTAGCAGCCGTCTACCTTGGGCACGGTCGCTAGAAAGGAGCCGTCCCCGCTGGTCGTGGTGCGCGTAGCGGGCTCCGAGGAAACCTGCTCGCCCACCAGGTAGACATCGACGGAGACATTGGCCAGCGGGCTGTCGTTCTCGTTCACGATGCTGCCGCCGATCTGACCGCCGGGTTGCATCCCGCGCGTGGCGGGCCCCATGCCGCGGGACTGGATCAGTTGCCCCATGACCATCAGGGGCAACCCGAGCACAACCAACAGCAGCATCACCAGGAGCATGCGTCCCGGTCGTCCTCCAGATGGCTTAGCAGCCGACTCGACGTCCCCGGGATTGGTGGTCATGGGTGTGATAGGAACTTAGCTCTTCACGCGCGCAGCTGCCAGACGCTCTTCCGCCAGACGTGCGGCCGCTTCGTTGGTCGGAATGTCGTCGCGCTTGGAGATGGCGTAGACCTGGGCCAGGTTGTCGCCGATCTGATCGATGAGCGCCATGGCGCGCGCCTCGTCGTAACCCTCGGGGGTGATCTCGAGCGACACGTTGATAATTCCGCCGGCGTTGATCACGTAGTCGGGGGCGTAGAGGATGCCGCGTGCGCGCAGGTCGATGGCGTGGCGGGGCTCCAACAGGATGTTGTTGGCACAGCCGGCGATGACCTTGCACCTGAGCTTGGGGATCGTCTCGTCGTTGATACCAGCGCCGCGCGCGCAGGGTGCGTACACGTCGCACTCCATGCTCATGTGATCTTCGTCACTGACCACACCGTAGCCATGCTTAGCGGAGAGCTCGGCCACGCGCTTATCGTTGATGTCACAGATCGTGACCTTGGCGCCCGCGTCCTTTAGCAGCTCGGCCAGACGGCCACCAACGGCGCCAACGCCCTGAACCACGACGGTGCGGCCCGTAAGATCGTCCGTTCCGAAGGCCTCCTTGCAAGTAGCCTTCACGCCCACCAAGCAGCCGTAGGCGGTGTAGGGGCTGGGGTTGCCCGAACTACCGGCTGCGCGGCTGAGGCCGGAGACGTACTTGGTCTCCTTCTGCACGATCTCCAGGTCGGCGACCGTGATGTTCATGTCCTCGGCCGTGATGTACTGGCCGTCGAGGGAGTCCACGAAGCGGCCGATGGCGCGGAAGAGCTCTTCGCTCTTGATCTTATTCGGGTCACCGATGACCACGCACTTGCCGCCGCCCAGGCCGGTGTTCGCCACGGCCGACTTGTAGGTCATGCCCTTGGCCAGACGCAGCACATCGGTCATGGCCTCTTCCTCAGAGGCATAGGGCAGCATGCGCATGCCCCCCAGCGCGGGCCCCAAGGTCGTGCTGTGCACGGCGATGATCGAGTGCAAGCCCGATGCCTCGTCGCGGCAGCGGACCACTTTCTCGTAATTGGGGACGTTGAGTACTTCGATATGCATGCAGGCGCCTAGGTCTGGACTTCGGCCATTTGGAAAAGGCCGTCGTGAGCGCAAATAGGATACGGTTTCGTCCCCCAGATGTCGAATCCTAAGCACCTGTTATAGCGTCATAGCCCAACAGATAGGGTGTAGTTACTAGCCAGATACACACCCAAACCCAGGGGAATTTTTTGACAACTGTACCTGGCCGTCGGAATCCACCCGAGTGCGCCAGACGCGCACGCGCTCGCCATCGCCATCGCTGCTACGGCCTGTGCACAGATCGAAGTGCAGTGCGTGGCCCGGACAGGTCACCTCCCCGCGGCTCAGAAGGCCAAGACCCAAGCTCGCGCCTGCGTGCGGACAGCCGTCATCGATGGCGTGCACCTGCTCGTCCACGCGGAAGAGCGCCACGTACACCGAGCCCACCTCGAACGAGCGCCCACTGCCGTCTGTGGGCAAATCCTCCAAGCGGCAAAGCGTCTGCCACCGATCCTCACCAGGGGCGTCTGCGGGCACATCGTCAGTCATGACTGCAGAGTAGTAAGGCAAGCGCCCGCGGGCGCGGCTTTCCTGCTGCTACCCTGCGCCCATGGTGCGCTCTCCCCTAGACCCAGCCGAAACTCCCGGCTGGACTGCATCGGGGCGACTGGCCTTCGTGGTGCTCTGGACCAGCGGATCCGATCCTGAACTGGACGCGCCCCTGCGCATGCTCGCCTTGCGTGGCTGCAGCGGTGATTGGGCCTGGTTCGACGCCTGGTGCAAGCCCGCCAACCCCGAGCCGGTCTCCGCCCGGGTGCGCGCCTCCTACGGCGTAACGGCTCCGGACCTGGAGGATGGCGAGAGCCCGGAAGACGTCTGGCAAGCGCTGCTCGACTTCCTGGGGGATACGCCGGTGCTCGCTCCGGAGGCGGAGCTGTTCCGCAGCTGGCGCCGCAGCTGGGCGCAGAAGCTCGGCGATGAGCGCGCCGCCGCGCCGGTGCTGGGCCTGGACGAACTCGCGGCCCTGATCATGCCCGGCCGGGTGGAGCTGGCCGAGGGCGGGCTCGTGCGCACCCTCGGGGGCGTGGCCGAAGGCCCGCCCAAGGCCTTCGCCCCCACGGACTTAGCGGCCGCCCTGGACGCGCTCGTGCGGCCGCTGCTCACCGGCGATCCACGCGCCCGCGAGCTGGCCGTGCTCGGCCTGAGCCGCGCGCGCCACGCCTTCCTGGCCACGGACCCCGAGGCCGCGCGCACCCTGGGCCTAGCGCTTTCGATCCTGGACAAGCCCGCGCTCTGGGCCGGCGCCTCCGGCGAGCTCTTCGGAGCGTCCGGCTCCTTGCCCGAGGGCGTCATGACCGAAGCCCTGCAGGAAGCACGCTCCGCCGATCTGGCCCTCGAGAGCCTGCGCCCGGCCTCCGCCGAGCGCTTCGAAGACTGGATTAATCGCGACGACCTTCCGCCCGGCGTCGACGGCCTAGCGCCTTTCCATAAGGACGACCACGCGCTGCTCGAGGACATCATGTCCCTGCACCTGCCGGCCGTGCTCGCCGGGGAGTTTGGCGGCGACCCCGCCGCGTACCAGCGCGAGTCCCAGCACAAGGTGGCGCGCGAAGTAGCTGCCACCATGGGCAGCGATGAGCTGCTCCTGACCCACGCGCCCACGGGCACGGGCAAGACCCTTGGCTACCTGCTACCGGCCCTGCTCTGGTCCCGGCGCAACAATGTGCGCGTGGGCATCGCCACCTACACGCGTGCCCTGCAGGAGCAGGCCATGCAGCGCGAGGTGCCGCGCGCCTTGGCCGCCTTGGCACGCGCGGGTGTGCCACCCGGCTCGCTCGTGTCGGTGCTCAAGGGCCGCGAAAACTACCTGTGTTGGCGCGCCCTGCGCGCGTGCTTCCCGGAGACCGATGAGGACGGCGAGTCCTGGTTGGCGTGGACGGGCTTGGTGCTCTTCGCCCTGCGCGATCCGGAAGGCGACCTGGACCGCATGTCGGCGCGGCCGCCCTTGTCCGTGGCCTCAGGCCTGTCCTATAGGCGCGCCTACGGAAACCTGCTGCGCACGGTGCGCGCGCAGACATCCTGCTGCAGCACGCGCACGGACCGCGATACCTGCAGTGCCGAGATCGCGCGTCGGCGGGCCGAGCGCAGCCACTTGGTCATCACGAACCACTCCTTCGTACTCGCGCGGCAGAAGTTCTTCCAGCACCTGATTTTCGACGAGTGCGAGCACCTGCACGACCAAGCCGCCAGCGCCTGGTCCCATCGCACGACCTTCCGTGGTGCGCGCGACGTACTGCTGCGTCTGCACAGGCCGCGTTCCCTACGCGGCCGCGCGCCCTTCGATCGTTTGGCCAGGCAACTGCTTGAGGGCACGCCTTCGGGCGACGCCCTAGGCCGGGCCATGGGTCGCTGGCAAGCGGCGGCGGATGCGCTTGGGCATTTGGAAGGGGAAGCCGGCAGCTTCAACGAGTGGCGCGAGGAGACAGCTGAGGGTCGTAGCGAACGGGAGCTGCATGGCCTCTTCCGCGAGTTCTTAGACCTCGACCGCGCCGCGGGCTTGATCGCCGCGCGCGTGGACGCCACCGGCGCCATGGCGCAGTTGGAATCCGCCCTCGACTACCTGGGCGAGACCATCGAGAACTTGCCCTTGCGCAGCGCCAAGCGCATCCGCCGTGCGCTGGAAGTGGGCCGTGGAGAGTTGGTCGTGCTGAACGAAACACTGGCGGCGTGGTTGCCGCTCGATGAAGGCCGTGCGCGCATTCCGCGCGAGGCCTTCCACGATGTGGAGAGCACACCGGAGGGCGACCTAGCCCTGGTGGCGCGCGTGCTGCTGCCCCAGGAAGTGCTCGGCCGCTTCTACTTCCCGCAGCTTGGTAGTGCGGTGTTCCTCTCGGCTACCACCTGGTTACGCGGCGGCTTCGGCGCGTCGAAGGACTACCTGGGACTGACGCGCGCCGAAAAGCCTGGCAAGTCGGAGGAACGCATCGGCCGCGCAGTGCGCACCTTCCGCGCCTCCGAGGTCTTCGACTACAGCCGCGTGCTCGTGGGCGTGCCCCGCGACGCGCCGCCGCCGGCGCAGAAGGCGCGCCATCTGGATTACGTCACGCGCTTCGTGGAGTGGCTCAGCCAGCGCACGCGCGGTCGCACCCTGGTGCTCTTCACCAACCGCGAAGATGTGCGCATCGTGGGCGAACGCCTGACCGAGAGCATGGCAAAACGGCACCTACCGCTCTATTGGCAGGGCATGCCCCAGGCCGCTAAGGAGGAGCTCTCGAGCCTCTTCCGCGAGCGCACGGACTCGATCCTCCTGGGCGTCGACACCTTCTGGTACGGCGCCGACTTCCCGGGCGAGACGCTCGAGTATCTCGTCATGGTGCGCTTGCCCTACGGCGTGCCCGATCGCTATCACCATGCCCAGTGCGCCGCCATTGGCGACGGTCCGCAGCGCGCCGGTATTTACCAGCCGCGCGCCCTGGCCAAGTTCCGCCAAGGCTTCGGACGCTTGATGCGGCGCACCTCGGACCGTGGCTGCGTCTTCGTCTTGGATCCGCGCATCCTCGATCCGCGTCACCGCATCTTCCTGCGCGAGTTGCCCTTGGGTCTCGAAGCCGATTTCGGTAAGACACCGGCCAGCGCCGCGCGCCTGGTACGCGGCGACACCTCGCACATCATGCGCGAGGCCTTCGCCCACATGGGGCTCATGGCCGAGCTCGAACGACGCGGCCTATCGGCGCAATTCGAAGGCGACGCGCCGGCTCCCGTACAAACTCAACCACTCGCCGCCTGGGACATTCCTCAGCCGGAACGCAAGCCCCGCCCCGAGCCGCCCGGGCCGCTGCACGTAGACCCCGACGAACTGCCCTACTAGCCATGCACAAGCACGTTATCGCCATCGTACTCCTGGCCTTCGCAGCCTGCTCAGCCACCGACGCGCGCACGCGGGTAAACGCTGATCTCGACGCTCTCGTCTGCAGCGATCCCGCGGCCTGGTCCGCCGGGCGCGATGGGCTCGGCGATTTCATCGAGCTGCGCACGGCTTCGGACTACTCGCCGCCGCACCGCTCCCTGCACAGCATTGCCCTGCTCGCCGAACACTCCCTAGGCAGCTTCGAGCTCGAGTTCGACGCGCTCTCCACGGGTCGCAGCTATGGCCACCGTGACCTGTGCCTAATCTTCGGCTTCCAGGACCCGGCCAACTACAACTACATCCACATCGCCCCCGCGCCGGATGCCAACGCGCACAACATTTTCCTGGTGCAAGATGCGCCGCGCCGCAACCTGCTCGAAGTGCAGCCCAAGGGCTTCGAATGGGACGACAGTTGGCACCACGTGCGCTTGGTACGCGATGTGGAGAGCGGCCGCATCGCTGTCTACATGGATGGGTCCGAAGAAGCCCTGATCGAAGGCGTCGACAAGACCTTCACCAGTGGTTTCGTGGGGCTCGGATCCTTCGACGACACGGGCCGCTTCCGCAACATCCAACTGAATGGCGAAGCGGCAGGCGCCTGGTCGCCGCCGGTCTTCAAGTAATCTCCCAGCCCCATGAGCGCCCCCCCCAGCTGGATCGAAGTCCGCGTCGCCGTACCCCTCGGTTGGCATGAGCTCGCCGCCGAAGCCCTGGCCCTCGGCCCGTGCACCACCGTCGCCATGGGCGCGACCAGCATCGCCAGCGAGCCGCCGCCGGAGGGCCACGATTTCGTGCGCACCTTCTTCCTAGCCGCGGACGACAGCCCGGCCTTGCGCGAGCGCGTGACAAGCGCCCTCGGCGGATTGGCCGAGGCGACCGGCATGCAGGAACTCGCGGATCTCGAACTCGAGTTCCTACCCCTGCCGCCCGAGGACTACGCCACCTCCTGGCGCAAAAGCTGGCGGCCCTATCGCCTACGCCGCGGCGGCCGCGAGTTGGTGCTGCTGCCGCCCTGGGACGAGCGCTCACGCACGCCAATCCCCGCCGACAGTCTGCGCTTGGTGATCGAACCTGGCGGCGCCTTTGGCAGCGGCCGGCACGCCACCACGCGCACCTGCTGCGGCGTGCTCTTGGAGCGCATCAAGGGCGGCGAACGCGTGCTCGACGCGGGCTCCGGCAGCGGCATCCTGGCCGTGGTCGCGAGCCTCGCGGGAGCCGGCGAATGCCTGGGCTTCGACACGGACCCCGCCGCTCAGCCTGCGGCCGAGCACCTAGCCTTCGACAACCGCGCCCAGTCAGCCAGCTTCCGCACCGGCGACCTCAGCTGCGTCGATCCGAGCGAGGGACCCTTCGATGTGCTCCTAGCCAACATCTATTCGGACGTGATTCAGGCTCAAGCGAAGAACCTGGCGGCGCGGCTCGCGCCCGACGGCTGGTTCGCCTTTAGCGGCTGCCCTATCTTCCATGTGGAGCCCACCCTGGCAGCGATCGAAGCCGCGGGTCTGCGGGTCCGTGAGCAGCGGCTGCGAGGTCGCTGGATGACCTTCGTGGGCGAGCCGTCCGGGAGAGGTTAGGTCCCGTGAAGCTCTCTCACTTCACGGGACCCTTCCAAGCGCGCGCGGTTGAACAGCGAACTGGTCCCTCCGCGGTAGGGGGCCGGATCAGAGAAATGAGCTGCTACTGCAGCTCGCTCCAAACAGCCCCGTCTCTCTCGAGTGGATCGAAACTAGCCGACCACCATCGGCAGGCGAGCCATTCTCCCTCGGGCGTTGAAGGCACTACGAGCAGTGCCTTCATTAGACAGGTCACCCGGGAGCCCTTTTCCGGTCCAAACAAGTTGGACTTATCTTCACCTGATTCGCCCAACCTGCACTTGGGGGCAGTGAGGGCTGTCTTCGGCCTCACTCTTTTGCTGGTGGGCTGCTCGGGGATCGGTACTGGCAGGCGCACCTGGCGCTCACCGTCGCAGGCTCTAGGGCTTGTAGATCAGACACAATCCGCTGCTCTCGAGCTCAGCGGTACGCGTCAGCGAGCTGGCCAGGAGACGGCCTTCCGCTGGTTGCTGTGGCCAGACGGCAGCTGGTGGCGCAGCTGCGGGGAGGAGCTGGAAGCCTGTGATGGGGAGCGCATCTGGACCCAGGTGGCCGGCGCTGAGGCGCGTTGGCTGGGCCTCGAAGAGACCCTCGTGCGGCGCGCCGAACACAGCCTGTGCTTCGGCGGCTGGACCGGGGCGGCGAGTCCTTGGCTGGTGACCGGGGGCGGATCCGCCGGGTTCGACCTGCTCCAGGAGTCAGGTCAGTTGGTGGCCCGGGTGGAACCGGCCCAGGCCAGGCCGGAGCGCGTGAGCTTGCCGGAGGTGGACTTCGCAGCGCGGCTGGGCGAGCGGGATAGTGGGACGCTGGTGCCGGGACTGCTCGAGATCAGCCGCTCCGGAGAGCAGCCCAGCACCTGGCGCGTGGAGCAGGTGTCGGCGCATGGCAAGGACCCCGGCGAGTGGCTCGCCTGGCCTGGCCTGAGCGCGGCCGCCGAAGCTCCGCAAGCAGCGCGCATCCTGAATGCTGTGGCAGGCCCCGGTGGGCGGCTCTTTCTGCGCCCGGAGTTCGAAGGACAGAGACTCGGCCTGTTCCTGCTCGACACCGCCGCGAGCGTCTCATGCATCGACCAAATCGTGACCGAGGACTTGGGTTGGCAACGCCTGGGCAGCACGCCCGTGCAAGGTGTGGGCGGCGTGCGCGACGGGACCTGGCGACGCAGCGGGCCGATCGATTTCGGCGGCTGGAGCGTTGCGGATTGGCCCTTCGTGGAGCTGGGCATCGGCGACTGGGACACGATCGACTACGAGCTAGTGGTCGGCTTGCTAGGGGCGCAGTTCTTCAAGGGACATGTGGTGGTGCTGGACGCGGGTCGAGCTCAGGTGGAGCTCTGGGATGCGGGTGATCCGGCTCTGGAGGACTGGCCCTGGCAGCCCTGCGTGCTCGAGCGCGGTGCGCCCTGCGTCTACGCGAGCTTCTCCCCCAGCGGCGCCGGCTGGTTCCGATTGGACACGGGCTCCGACGACACCCTCAGCCTGCACCGTAGGGCCGTGATCACCACGGGCGTGATGAACGACCGCGAAGCCTTCATGGACCTGCCCAAGGTACTCCTGAGTGGAATCGGCGGCAGCGCCATCGCCCGCCGCGGCAGGCTGGACTGGATCCAATTGGGCAGCGAACGCCTCTCTAGAGTCCCGACCTCCTTCGTAGTGGAGCGCGCAGGTCCACTGGCCAATCCCAACCTCGCCGGCACCCTCGGCGCCGGCCTACTGCGCCATTTTCGGATAGCGATCGATGTGGATGCGAGGCGCGTTGCGTTCCTGCCCGCCGGTCCTTAGCTTGCGCGAGTGAAAGTACTCTTCCTCGCCCAACGGGTCCCCTATCCGCCCAATCGTGGGGACAAGATCACCACCTGGCGTCTGGTCGAACGCCTGCAGCGCGACCACGAGGTGGTGATCATCGCCTTCGCCCACGACGAGGGCGATATGCAAGCGGCCGAGCAGCTGCGCGCGAAGGGCATCGAGACCCATGTGGTGCGCCACGATGAACGCGGCAAGAAGCTCGCCGCCATGCCGCTTCTGCTCACGCAGAAGCCGCTGACCCTCGGCGTCTACGGCAGCCCCGAGCTGCAGGCAATCGTCGATGAGCACGCGCCCACAGCCGACATGGCCTACGCCTTCTCGTCGTCGATGGGTGCCTTCCTGGTGGGCGGCAAGCTGCCCTGGGTGATGCACTTCGCTGAGCTCGACTCGGACAAGTGGTTGCAGTACTCGAAGCTCAAACGCTTCCCCATGAGCTGGGTCTATAGGCGCGAGTGGCGCACCTTGCTGAAGTTCGAACAGCGCATCGCCGCCGACGCCATCACCAACGTCTTCTGCACGCCGCTCGAGTCCAAGATCTTCGAGGAGCAGATCCCCGGTTGCGATTCCATGGTGCTGCGTAACGGCGTGGACCTGGAACACTACCGGCCGGCGCCAGAGCTGGCCGAGCCGCGGCACTTGGTCTTCACCGGGGTGATGGACTACTACCCCAACGTGGACGGCTGCCAACACTTCGTGGCGCAGATCCTGCCGCGCATTCGCGAGGAGTTCCCCGACGTGCACTTCTCCATCGTGGGCTCCAAGCCCAACGCCGACGTGCTGCGCCTCGGCGAAAAGGAGGGCGTGACCGTCACAGGTTTCGTGGACGACACGCGCGACTGGCTCGAGCGCGCAGCGGTCTCCGTGGCGCCCTTGCGCATCGCGCGCGGCATCCAGAACAAGGTGCTCGAGGCCATGGCCATGGGCTTGCCCGTAGTCGGCACAACCTGCGCCACCCAAGGCGTAGGCGGCATCTCGAGCAGGCACTTCCTCGTGGCCGAAACGGCCCAGGAGCAAGCTCAGATGATCCGCGGCCTGCTGCGCGAGCCGCAGCGCGCGCGTCAGCTCGGGGACGCCGCCCGGCGCTATGTGGAGGAGAACTACGACTGGGAAGTGGCTCTAACTCCCCTGGATGAGATCGTCGAACGCTGCCGCCAAGCCCGCGCCTGATACCATCCGCGCATGTCACACGAAGCCATCTCAAGCACCTTCGACTCCTGGGTGGAGTCGGGCAAGGCCGACCGCCTCGAACAGAACCACTCAGACGTCGCCCACCAGGTCTTCGAGCACCTGGATATCCGCGCCGGCATGCAGACCCTAGACCTGGGCTGCGGCACGGGTTGGGCCACGCGCATCCTGGCCGCCAAGGCGCCCGGCGCCGGCGCTATCGGCATCGATGTATCGAGCGCCATGATCAAGCGCGCCGAGGCGCTGCACGACTTGACCAGTCGCGCGCGCTATGAGACCGGCCCCTTCGAAGCCATCGACTTCAAGGACGGCAAGTTCGATCGGGTCTTCTCTATGGAAGCTCTGTACTACGCGGTCGACCTGGAGAAGACACTCTCCGAGGTGCACCGTGTCATCAAGCCCGGCGGCTTGGCGCACTTGGTCGTCGACCGCTACAAGGAGTCGCCCCACACCGAGTGCTGGGCGGAAATGGTCGGCATCCCCATGCACTGGCTCGGCGAGGACGAGTGGAAGTCTGCCTTGGAAGCCGCAGGCTTCGCAGAGGTCAGCACCGAGCGCGTAATCGACCGCCGCGGCGCCGGCGACGAAGCTAGCTTCACACCTTCGACGCACACACCCGACTTCAAGACCGCCAACGAGCTGCACCAGGCGGGCAGCCTCTATCTACGCGGCACTAAGCCTGAGTAATCGCGGGCTCGGACGCGAGCCACGCGGCTCGAGGTCCAACGCGTATCGACGAGGAGTCGAGCCATGCCGCAAGGCGCTGGTTCGGCTCCTTGTACTTGCTCTCCAGTTCGGCGCGCAGTTCGTCATTGAGCTTGGGCGCGGCCTTGGTGCCGATCACGCCCGCACGAATGGCAAGCCGCAGGCTGCGTGTGGCGCGGCCAAGGCTGGCGGGTACAAAGGGCACCAACCATCGACGGGCGCGGTACCAGCGGTGCACACCGGACTGCAGCAGAGGCGAACTCGGCACGACCGTTGGGTTGCTCTGGATCTTGACCTCGGGCCGCTGATCCGGATCCACGCCGATGAAGCGAAAGACCATATCGAGGGTGGCGGCGGGATCCTGGCGCAGGCTCTCGGCGAAGACCACAAGCATGCGCTCGGGACCGCAGACCTCAGCGAAGCGTTGCAGGTCCTCTAGGTAGAGCCCCTTGTCCAGGTAGCGCTCGCGACCGGCTGGGGTCTGCAAGGCTTGCTTGAAGGATTGCTTCGGGTCCTGCTCCCCGCGCGTCTGGTTGTAGGTGTAATTGGACCAAGCGCGCTGTGCTGGATCGCGCAGGATGAAGATCAGGCGCGCGTCGGGTGCGTGTTGCGCGATGCGCTCCGCGGCCGAACGCGAGCGCATGTAGTGCGGTGATGCTTCGCCCAAGGCGCGCTGCTCTTCGGCACCGGCAAATTGCTCCGCGTACCAGTCGAGCCCCCGCTCCCAGTTGGAATCAAAGAAGCCCAACTCCTTACGGGCTGGGCAGTACACGTCCGGGTGGGAAGCCAGGTACGCGTGCAGGGCGGTGGTGCCGCCCTTTTGGATGCCACACACAAGAAAGGTGGCAGGCGTAATCGCGGACACGCTAGGCGGCTTCTCGGGGATTTGGTTGGGCGGGCTCATCGCAGGCCTCAGGCAGAGCTGCGGCAGTCTCGGGCGCTTGGGTCTGATTCCAACTCCAACCCTTGCCACGGATCATCCAGACGACCGTCTGGCAAGCTACGGAGAGATCGAAGCGCAGGGACTGCTGCTGAATGTAGCGCTCGTCGATGGCGAGCTTCTCGGCGTAGGCCTCGGCGCTGCGTCCAGTGTAGCCCTGGGTGACCTGGGCCAGGCCAGTGATTCCGGGCCTGACGTCCAAGCGATTCGCAAAGCCGTGCACTTCGTCCTCGGCCCACACGTGGATCTCAAGCATCTCGGGACGCGGCCCAATCAGATTCATGTCGCCGCGTAGCACGTTCCAAAGCTGAGGGATCTCGTCCAGGTGGCTGCTGCGTAGAAAGCGCCCGAGCTTCGTTACCCGTTGCTGATCCACGCCCCCGCTCCAAGAACCGAAGCAGTCCGCAGCTTCATACATGGTGCGGAACTTGTAGATCTTAAAGGCTTGGCCGCGGTACCCCATACGCGATTGGGTGTAGAGCACCTTGCGCGGATCGCGGAAGACCAAGAGATTGGCGCAGGCCACCAGCAGGGATGCTGCTAGAGCGATGGGCGCACCCAGGCAAACGGCCACCAAGCTGAATAGGCGCGAGCCCCAGAGCGCGTAACCACCCTGTGGGCGGGTGAGTTCCGGATCGATGATCAGCCGCGGCAGGATCGGTACAGGCATGCGCTTGCGAGCCGCGAGGGCGTGCTTGCGTCGCTGGTTCCTGTTATTGATCGTGCGCATGCTTAGGTGAAGCTTGGGGGCCCTAACGGGGCCGCCGTCCGATCCTGTAACTGAGCGCTTCGGTCAGACCGAGCACGGCGAAGCGCGGGAGGCGGCGCGCCATGCGGCCGATGCGTTGAACGGGATTCTTGGCCAAGCGCCAGAGCCACTCGAAGCCGAGTCTAGAAATTAGCTTCGGTGCGCGGGTGACGCGACCGGATAGGAAATCGAAGGTACCGCCGGCGCCCATCCACACGCGGCAGCCGCGTTCGGCTAGCCAGTCACGGTGCAAGCGGAACCAAATTTCCTGCTTAGGTGCGCCGAAGCAACCGATCAGGAGTTCGGGCCTGAAAGCATCAAGCCTCTGCAGCACGACCTCGTCGCATGCAGCACCGAGTCCACGCAGGGGCGTGCCGTCGAGATTGCTTTCAAATGGCGGCGAGTAGAATTCGAGACGTAGACCTGGAAAGCGCTTGGCCATCGCCTTAGCGGCGCCCGCGCTGGACTCTTCAGAGCCGCCGAGGAGAAAAACACCCCAGCCCTCTTCATGGGCCAATGAGCACAGGTCGGCGGCATAGTCCGAGCCGCTGATGCGCTCATAGCTCTCGCCATACTTGAAGCGCAGCAGTTTGCGTACGCCCTCCCCATCGATCAGATTCGTGGGATTGTTCGCGAGTAGGCCAAAGTGCTCGGCGTCGTCCTGGGCCTGAATCGAGACCTCGGCATTGATGCCATTCAACTCGATCAGCGTCGTTGAGGTACGCATCAAGTCACGCAGTTCCGTGCGTCCCTTGGTCCAGAATGGCACTCCGAGTAGTGACTTGGTCTCGGCTAGTTTGGGCTCTTCGGTTTGCGTGTTCATCGCGTTGCGTAGACGGCCTCCGCCGCCACTTGAGTGAACTCGTCCAGCTCCGGTGAATAGGCGGTCAGGCTGCCCCCATATACGCAGCCCGTGTCCAGGCCAAGTGACACCAAGCGACCGCGCACGCGATGTGCGCGGGGAATCTGGGAGGGCGTGTGCCCGAACAGAATCAAGCAATTGCCGGTGTAGACCTCGTACCAGTAGGGCCGGCCGCGGCCGGAGAGCCGGCGCATGCTGACCAGCTGTTCCGGTTCGGTTTCCCGGGGCGGTTTGCCCTGCACCATGCCCGCATGCACGGCGCACCAAGGCCTGCCATCAGGTGTGCGCCCGGCGCTCGGGATGTCTGAGTTCTCCAGGAAGAAGCCCTGGTGTTCCTGCAGGAAGGTGACGACCTCGGCGCGGCGCTCCGCCGGTACGCGGCAGATGCTGCCACCATCGCCGGCAAGATCCTCCTCACGCAGGGCCGGAAAGTCTGTGCGCAGGGCCGGACGATCGCGTGCGTCGGCGTGCTTCGGGTCTAAGTGGAAGCGCTGCAGGATGCGCAGCTCGTGGTTGCCAAGAATGAACTTGGCTCCGGCCGCCTTCATCAAGTCCATCACCCCGGCCGGGTCGGGCCCGCGGTGAAAGAGATCTCCCACTATCAATAGCTGGTCCCCGTCCGAGAGGCCGAGGCGCTCGATCAGGGTGTTCAGCTCTTGGGCGCAACCGTGAGGGTCGCCTACGATCCAGGTAGTCATGGAAGTCTGGTTGGTTGGAGCTCGGGTCGCTCCCAACCGAAGTCGTCGCATCGCGCCGATCCCATGAGGCTCCGTTGCCTGCGGTTCCCATGCCTGAGGCGACCCTCACGCTTTTGTCGCGTGCCGATTCTCAGTCCCTGGAACCACGGCAAAAGGCATCCCTATCTGCTCCCCGGAACCTAAGGCTCCACACCGGATTGGACGATTCTGGGGCACTAGGGCAGGTTTCCGCCTTAGCAGATTCCCCTTCACTATCAGCCCCAGCCCAACCCCAACGTGCGCCTCACACCCCTCGCAATGTGCCTTGCACTGTGCTTAAGCGCCTGTTCAGCGGTAAAACTGCCCGTGAGCAACACCACCGTGGTGAGCGCGTCCACAGTGGAAGACTGGAGCCCCTTCACGCTCGGCCCCAACGACCGCGTGTTCTTCGCGGTGCTCGGTCAAACCGAACTGACCATGCCCGAGACCGGGCTGCGCGTATCGCCTGACGGCACCCTGTCGCTGCCTTTGGTGGGCGCGGTCAAGGTTGCAGGATTGTCGGTTGAGGAAGCGCGCAAGGCGATCGAGGCGGGCTTTAGTGCGTACTACCACGAACCCGCCGTGATCCTGTCCGTGATAGAGCTCGCATCGCGCCGGTTCTATGTTTTCGGCGAAGTGAAAAAGCCCGGGCCGTACTCCATGGATCGGCCCATTACCGCCCTGGAAGCTCTCACCTTCGGCGGTGGCTTCAATGCGGGTGCGAACCGCGAGCAGGTGGTGGTCATGCGCCGCCACGGCGGCGACGGCATCGAGGTGATTCCCTTCGATGCGAGCATCCCTGGACCGGATGGCCTGTTGCAAATCAACCCGAACGACTTGGTCTTCGTGGCGCGCTCCGGAGTGGGCGTTTTCTCGGAGCGTGTTGCGCCCTATCTGCAGGGCCTTGGATACAGCATCAGTCAGGTAGCCGCTTTGGCACTGGCTTACGATCGCCTCTACAACGACGACTAGCGTGAATAACGACTACGGATCGCCTCAGCAGGAAGAAGAGAACATTCACCTCGGTGAACTGTTCGCGATTCTGCTGCGCCACAAGTTCTTGATCCTCGGCTGCACCGTCTCGGTCGCTGCCTTGACCCTGGTTTGGATCGGTACTCGCACGCCCATCTATCAGGCCCAAGCCACCTTGCTCTTGGAGCAGGACGAGGCCGCTGGTGGCGTGCTATCAGAGCTAGCTAGCCTGACCTCGGACCCCCAGGCCGAGGCCGAGATCGCGTTGCTGCGCTCACGCTCCCTGGCCACTGTCACCGCTTCGACCCCCAGCAGGCCGTTGGCATCGGACGAGGTCTTCATCAGCACCGCGCCCGACTTCGACCCCTTTGCAATGGGATCCGCCTCAAGCCACAACGGGCTGCTGACCGCCGATCCCTCGGCCATGGAACAGCTCGGGCTTGCGGTCATGGTCGAGCGCCACGACCTGCGCCCCTTCGCCAGTATGTACGCCCGCATCGCGGGCAGGTCCCTGACGGACCATCGCCTACGCGCCCACGTGGACGGCGTCAGCAAGGGTCCCGATGTGCCGAGCGCCCTAGATGTGCACTTCATAGAGCCCAGCGAGGACTCCCCCGCCACGCGCGTGTTGATCTCGGCCCACGACAGCTTCGTCGGCGCCGATGACGACGGCGGAAAGGCCTTCGACTATATCTCCGGCAAGCGCTTCGAAGCTCTCGGCTGGGAACTGACGCTCTGGGCCAGCGGCGAGTACACCGGCCAACGCTACACGATCACGCGCACGACCGAGGCGCGCGCCGTGGAGCTTCTGATGAAGGCCGTCACCGCCGAAGAGGCCGGCCGCAAGACCAATGTGGTTGTCGTACGCGTGGATGATAACGATCCCAACCGCGCCGCCGAAACCGCCAACGCCCTGGCTAAGAACTACATCCGCCGCAGCGTGCATATCGGCCAACAAAAGGCCACGCGTACGGTGCGCTTCATCGAGGGACAACTGGAGGAGCAACTCAAAGCGCTCTCCGCGGCGGAGGCCGAGGTTGTGCGCCTGCAAACGGAACACCCCGAGACCATCGCTATCTCGATCTCTGCCACGGCCTTGATCGAGCAAGCCAGCGCCATCGAACTGCAGGTAGCCCAGCTACAGCTCTCGACCAAAGTGCTCCAGGAAGCCCTTGCCCTGTTGGATAAGGGCGATTTGGACGCACTCTCGCGCCTCGGCCACGAGGTCCCGAACCTCTTGGCCCTCGGCTATCTAGAGGAGCTCAGCACCCTCGAAGCCGAGTCGCGGCGCCTCGATCGCACGGACACGGTCGGCTACAAATTGCTGCTTACCACCGAGCGCCTGCGCCTGCAATCCCAGGCCGATGAAGGCGCCCTGCGCATGGGCTTGCTCGAGGAAACTCTGGCGGCCATGCAAGCCGGCGACGACACAGCGATCGCCCGCCTGGGCGGCGATCCGGAATTCAACACCTACCTCTCCGAGCTAGCCAAGATCGACGGCGATCTCAGCCGCTTGAGCGGTTCCGCCAAACGCGATAACCCGCTGATGGTCTCCCTGCGCAACAGTCGCAGCGACCTGGTCGCCCAACTCGAACGCCAACTGTTAGGTGCACTCGTAGGCGCGAAATCCTTGGTGGATTCGTACCGCGACCTAGCCGGAACCTACCAGGACAGCCTCGACGCGTGGCCCGAGGAAGAGCGCGCCACCATCGACTCCGCACGCAAGGCCCTCGCCACGCGCGTGACCACCAGCCTGCGCTCGCAACTCGCCGGCATCGAGAGCAACCTCGAAGCCCTGGCCGAGCAAGCTACCAACGTCGACCAACGCCTCGGCTCACTGCCCCAGAGCGAACTGGCCCTGGCCGAGCCCATGCGCCAGCGCGAGGCGCGCACGCGCATCGTCGAGTTCCTACTCTCGAGTCAACAGGAAGCCACCATCACCGCCGCCGCCACCTCGGCTGCCGCAGTGCTGATCGACCCTGCTACCCCGCCGGCCAACCGCATCTTCCCGGTGGCCTACATGATGATGCTCCTCGGCACCGTCCTGGGCGGCATCCTCGGTTGCGGGATTGCACTGCTGCACAACCGGCTGCGCTCCGCCATCCACACCGAGGCCGAGCTCGAGCGCACGCTGCGCTTGCCTGTCCTCGGCTCCGTTCCGAGCTTCACCACCGGCCGCACACGTGTCAAGGGGGCCAAGCGCAAGGCGCGCTTCGTGCCGCTCTTCGACGCACCCGAAAGCTGCCAAGCGGAAGCCTATCGCCAAATCCGGGCCAGCCTGCGCCTGGTCATGAACGGCGACAAGCCCCTGCGTACTCTGGCTTCGACCTCCTCGGTGCCCGGTGAAGGCAAGACTACCACCAACGTGGACCTGGCACTGGCCTTCGCGGAAACCGGACTCAAGGTACTCCTGGTGGACGCCGACCTGCGCAAGCCGCGTATCCACGAGATCTTCAACATCGATCGTAGTCCCGGCATGGCCGAGGCCATCGAGGGTCACTCCGACTGGCGTGAGAACATCAAGAAGGGCCTCATGGGTAGCCTCGATGTGCTGCCCGCGGGACGCTGCCGTGGACGCGCCGGCGAGGTACTCGCCAGCCCCAACGTCGGCCCCCTGCTCGAATCCCTAAGCGAGGACTACGACCTGGTGGTCTTCGACCTGCCGCCCGCCGTGGTGGTCGCCGACGTGGCCAACTTCGCCAACCAGCTCGATGCCCTCGTGTTGCTCTACCGTTGCGGCGGCGTCCCCGGACGCCTGCTGGAATCCGCCGCTGATCGCCTGCGCAAGGCCGGCGTCAACTTGGTGGGTGTCATCTTCAATGCGGTAGTCGCCCACTCTGGGCCTGGCGGCTACGGATATGGCTACGGATACGGCTATGCCAATAGCTATGGTGAAGGGGAGACCTCGGACGACTTCCGCGCCGCATCCTGAGATCAAGCCGTGCCCACGCCCTCCGACTCCCCAGCACTAACCGCGCGCAAGCTGCTCTTGCGCGGCGGCAGCGGCGTCTTCGGCCTGCGCATCGCTGCCCTGCTGCTGGCCTTCGGGGTCGACATGATCCTGACCTGGACCCTCGGTCTAGAGCAGTACGGGATCTTCGCCATCTGCGTCTCGCTCCAGAGTTTGCTGCTCACCCTCGGCAGCCTGGGAGTAGGCTCGGCCATGGTCAAGGTGCTGCCCGCCGAGAGCGCCCGCAATCAACCCGAACTCGTGCGCGGCATGCTGCGCTGGTCCTCTCGGTACATGTTCCTGAGCGGGGTGATCCTGGCCCTCGTCCTAGCCCTAACCGTCACTCTTCTCGAAGGTACCATCAACAGCACCATCGCTGAAGTGCTGCTGATCTTAGCGCTCTTCCTGCCTCTGCAGGTACTGGCTGTACAACGCCAATCAGCACTGATCGGCTTCAAGCATCCGGTGCTCGCCATGCTTCCCGAGCAGGTCGTGCGCTGGCTCGCCTTCTTGCTGATCCTGGGCGGATCGCTATTGCTGGGCCACACGCCGGACGTCGCGCATGTGACTTGGTTCTACGGTGGCGGCGTGCTGGTTGGCTTCCTGATCGCAAGCTACTGGCAAGCACGCTTCACCCCCGCAATTATCAAGAGCAGCTCCCCTCGCATGCACTCCCGCGCCTGGTGGATCCTGGCCGCGCCCCTGTGCTGGAACATGCTCATGAAGATGCTCAACACACGAGCTGATCCGCTCATGCTCGGCTGGTTGCACAACGCCGAGGGCGCCGCGCTGTACGCCATCGCTAACCGCCTCGCATCCCTGCTGCTCTTCGGCTTGACCGCCGTGGGCGCGGTCATCGCTCCTTTGATCGCCGAGCAACACGCTTCCGGGCGCAAGCACGAGACCCAAGCCATGCTGACCCTCGCAGCGAAAGGCACAGCACTCTACGCCCTACCCCTCGCTGCGATTCTGATCATCGGCGGTCAACAGATTCTGGCCCTCTTCCGACCCGAGTTCCGCGCCGCCTATCCGGTGCTCTGCCTCTTGGTCGTTGGACGCACACTGACCTGTGTGGTCGGCAGCGTCGGCTTCCTCTTGACCATGACCGGCAACGAACGCCGAGTCGCCAAGACCATGACCGCCTGTGCGGTACTGAAGATCGCCCTGAACCTGCTGCTGATTCCGGCCTACGGCGAAATTGGTGCGGCCTGGGCGACCCTGGCTTCGCTCTTGGTGGGCAGCGCTAGCCTTTACGCCATCGTGCGCACGCGCATCGGCGTGGACCCCTCCATGCTGACCATCTTTCGAGGCAAAGCAGCATGACGCCTCAGATGCAGACCAAGGACGCGGTGCTCGCCCTGCTTCGCATGGAGTGCTTTACTTCCAACGCAAGCGGAGAGCTCGTAAATCGCGGCGGCTTCGTGCCCTTCGTGGATAGCCTCGCCCCGCACTTCAAGCGCATCGAAGTCATCGCGCCCATCGTCCCTGACCTCGATGTGCCGGCCGATGCCCCCACCTTCCGCGCCTCCAACGTCATCTTCCGGCCCCTGCCCAACCTGAAGGGCCTGGTACGCTGCTGGCGCAATGGCTCCCAGGCACGCAAGCGCCTGGACAACTGGTCCGCCCACTGGGACCTCGTCAACCTGCGCGCACCGGACAACTTCCTGCCCGTGGCTGCGCGCTACTTGCGCGAACGCGAGATTCCCCACTACGTACAGTTGGTTTCGCATCCCTTCGAGGCCGAAGGCGCCGCCATCGGAAACCTGCGGCCCGCCTTGCGGCCCGCAGGAAAGTTGGCCTGGATACGGCAGCACGCAGCCATCAAACGCGTCTGCAAGGACCGGCTTTGCATCGCCCACGGCGAGTCGCTACAGGAGATCGCCGCTGGCTACGGAGCGGACGCCATCAACCTGCCCTCGGGCTCACTCAGCCGTGCGGATGTACGCCCGGTCGCACGCGAGGGTAAGCCGCGCCGCTTGCTCTTCGTGGGTCGAATCGACCCCGAGAAAGGGCTCGACGTCCTGCTGCGCGCCCTCTCGAGCCTCACGGACATGGACCTTGAGCTAACCATCGTCGGCTGGTCCACCGGAGACTTGCGCCAACGTCTGGAGGACCTCGCTCTGGTACTCGGAGTCGCCGAGCGTGTGCACTTCGTCGGCGCCATGGGCCATGGACCGGAACTCTTCGACCTCTACCAACGGTCCGATGCCTTCGTGTTGCCCTCCATCAGCGAAGGCACTCCGCGTGTGATCGGCGAGGCCATGGCCTTCGGCCTGCCCGTGGTCTCCACCCGCGCCGGCGGCATACCGGACCTGATTCAGCACAAGCGCACGGGCCTGCTCACCAAGCCCGGCGATGTGCAAGACCTGGCGAGCGCCCTGCGCACCTTGGTTCAAGACGACACCCTGCGTCACGCACTCGTGCGCAACGCGGCCGCCAGCGTCGACGAGCGTACCCTCGAGGCGAAGGCCGAGAAGCACGTGAGCCTGCTAGCGCCCCTGCTCGGACAGCCGAACCCGACCGCCGCCCTACCGAACGAAGCGCGCATGGGGGCAGCCCTGTGATCAACCTGGTGATCTTCCTGCTCTTCGGCCTGCTGCTCTGCCTGGTGGCACTGCGCCGACCCGCAGTCGGAGTTGGTCTTGCCGCTGGCGCCGACATCATGCTCATGCAGGGCATCCCCATCGGCGGCTCCTCGATGGCGCCGGAGTCCTTCTTCTTCCTCTACCTGGCTACGCTGCCCCTGCTGCACTGGGTCATCGGGAAGCGCAATGTGGGCATTGGGTCCGATCGTTTCGCGCCGCCCGTCGCCTTCTACCTCGCCTTCTTCGCCATCTGTGTGTTCTCCACACTGAGCCGCGGAACACCCGAGAGCGGCGTACGAATTCTTGCGCGCCTGCCCCTGTGGGGCATCTTCCTGATGGTGCCCGTATGGCTGCTGCGCACGGAGGCTCACATTCGCACGGTTGGGCTGACCATCGTGCTCTTCACGCTCGGGCTCCTAGCGATCACCCTGGCCACAGGCCTGCCCACAGCTGGCATCAACGAAGGCCTCCTGCGCAGCAACTACCTGAACCCCCTGGGTCATGCCCTCGGCCTCGGCAGCATCCTGGCCTATGCCGCCACCACCAAGCAACACCATAAGCACCTCTGGGGCGCCGCCTCCATCGCACTCGCTGCGGGCGCAGCCATGACACACTCGCGTGGTGCCATGGCAGCGACGACCGTGGGACTGCTTGTGTGCTGGTACATGATCTCGCCCGGCCGCGCCAAGCGCAGCGTGCAACTCGCCGGCCTCGCGGTCCTGCCCTTGGTGCTGCTCGCACTCGCCACCGGAGTTGTCTCACGCACCTGGAATGGCTTCGCCACCGCGGAGGCCTCCTCCAATCTCTACCGCTATCAGATCATGCTGCTGGCCATGCGGCTGCTGGTGGACAACCCCTTGCGCGGGGTGGGCCTGGGCAACCTCGAGCACGCCGGCGGTAGCTTCACCACCGACCTACGCTCCCTACACATCGACATCGTCGCCAGCGACAACGACTACGCGCGCATCGCTGCTGAACTAGGCGGCTTGGGCATTGCTGTGGTGACGGGCTGGCTCTTCTACGTACGCAAGCGCATCGCGGCCAAGCGCAAGGATCACCGGCACCCCTTCGCTAGCATCTCACCGGCACTCGTCACGGGCGCCGGACTGGGCTCCTACCTGGTCGTCCTGGGTCTCTTCGAGTCGGTAATTTTCTCACCCACCGGCTGGTTCAACGTGGGCTTCTGCTGGGCCTGCCTGCGAGCGAAGAAATGAGGATCCTGACCCTCGGACGACTGCCGGCCAATGAGATTGGAGGGCTGCCGCTTTACACGGCGAACCTCGCCGAAGCGCTTACGGCCCTCGGCCATGAGTGTCATGTGGTGCAGCCCGGGGCAGCGCTTTCGAAAGTTCACTACCCCTTCCCGACCCACGCCGCCGAGCCCACACTTTGGCCTGCCCAGGGTCGCTTGCGGACTTTTCGCCAAGCCTTCTCTGCCGCCAGGGCACTGACGCAGTTGGTGGATGAGCTTCAGCCCGATCTGATTCACGTGCAATACGGCGGAGCCATGGACTTAGCGGTCCTCCCGCGGCTTGCACGTCTTGGCCCGCCGTTGGTAGTGACCGCCCATTGCGGACGCGCCTGGGCGCACCTGGCTAGGGCGCCGCGCGTTGCGGCAAAGATCCTGCGTAGCGCCATGCGCGTGCTTGTGATCTCCGAGGACCAGCGCGAGCTCTTCCAATCCGCCGGCCTCTGCGCGGACAAGCTGCACGTGATCGGTTCCCTGGTGGAGCAAGACTTCTTCGAGCCGACCGGAGCACGCCAATCGGTTTCCGGTCGGCCGCGCAAGGGCCTCTATCTCGGGCGCATCGCACCCGAGAAGGGACTCGAGACAGTCATCACCGCACTGGCATCCCTTGCACCCGATGAGCGCCCACAGTTCCAAGCGGTTGGCCCTGTCAGCGACGGGTACGCAGCGCACCTCAGACTACTCGTAGGGGACCTGGAGCTGCAGGACAGCTTCCAACTCTGCCCGCCGGTGGAAGGCGTACGTACACGCCGCGATCTACTCGACCAAGCCGACTTCCTGCTGCACCCCACGCACTCGGACGTGAAGCCCCTAGTCGTGATCGAAGCCATGGCCCGCGCCCTACCGGTGCTCGCCAGCTCCCTGCCCGGGACCATCGAGTTGCTCGCTGGAACGGGCGCTCACTTCACACCCGGCGATGCCGCCGGGCTCGCCGAACAGTTGAGCCGTCTAGCTGCGGATCCGAACTTCCTTGGCCCGAAGCAAGGCCTCGCCGGGCAGCGCCTCTCCTTGGCCTACACACCCGCCGCTGCTGCCCAGGAAACCGCCCAACACTTCGAAGCCTGCGCGGGAGTCCTAGCGTGAGGATCGCCCACGTTACGCCGTACTTCCATCCGGAGTACTACGGCTCCCACGAGGCCTTCCTCTCCGCCGAGCTTGCCGCGCGCGGACATGAGGTAACGCTCTTCACCTCGGACCGCATGCCCCTTTGGGGTGGTGCAAAGGGCATAAAGAAGCGCCTACCCCTAGGCGAATCAGTATGGCGTAACGTGCGCATCGTGCGCGTGCCCGCGGGCCCCACGGTGAGCTTCGTACCGAGCCTTCCGAGCCTGCCGCGACGCTTGCGCGAGCAGGACTACGAGCTCTTCCTCTCCCACGAGGTTTTCTCCATCGTCGCCTGGCACACGGCCCGCGCCGCGCGCCGTGCGAACGCCCCCTTCGTGCTGGTGCAGCACGGCTACAGCGCCGGCCGTCGGCCCCTGCTGAAGCTGCTCTTCCAGCTAGAGTTC
>JBLIOL010000018.1:0-31538 GCA_047639615.1 Planctomycetota bacterium
TCGGCATTCCCCCTGCGCGCCAAAAAGAAGTCTTCGAACGCTTCGTCAGGCTTGAGGAGGCGGAAGTTGCTGGTTCGCAAGGGGTCGGGCTCGGCCTAGCCATCGTTCAGCGAATAGTGGAGAGCATGAACGGATACGTTGACCTTCGGTCCGTTGAGGGTCTGGGGACGAACGTGTGTGTCGTCCTGCCGCTGGAAGGTGCCGAAGATTGGGGTGCTCTTGATCCGGCACGCATCCGTTCAGAGGGCGCTGACACGGAGCCCATGGTGAGAGAACTGACCGGTCGGATTCTCGTGGCGGATGACGTGCCAGTACTGGCGCACCTCTTCGCGACTTGGCTGCGCCGTTGTGGTCTCGATGTAGTCATGGTCCACGACGGCGAAAGCGCACTTCGACTGGCGCGTGAGGAGTCGTTTGACTTGCTCTTGCTCGACTGGTCGATGCCGGGAAAAGATGGGCTCGAGGTGGCTCGCGCGCTACGCGCGGACGGTTCCAATGTGCCCATTGTAGCGATCACTGCTCACGTGTCCCTGGCGGCGCGCGAGACTGCCCTCAGGGCAGGCTGTGACGCTTATCTCGTGAAGCCGGCGGGGGAGCATCAGCTTCTGAGTTTGGTGGCCAGGCTGTTGGACTCGAGCGATAGACGCAAGCCGCCTGTAGTCCAGGATCGAGAGAGCGAGAATGATCAATTCGAAGAGCTTCGCGGACGCTACGCAGAGTCCCTCCAAGCTGAAATCGCTTGGTTCGGTCCTACACTCGTGGCGCGATCTTGGTTCGAGCTGAGCGTTCGAGCGCACCGCATCAAGGGGACATCAGGCAGCTTTCTGTTGGATAACGTCTCAGAAGCGGCACGGTTGCTGGAGCAGGCCTGTGCCGCCGAAGCTCCCGTGCTCGCTGAGGCCGCAATTGCGCAGCTTGTGGCCGAGATTGAAGCACTCCAGGCGTAAGCCAGACGCGCCATCGCGTTTCGTACTACTTGATCGGCCCGATGCAGAGCTCTGAATCAGACCGGGCAGCGAGTGTAGAGTGCCCTAGGAAGGGGTGGGGTGCGTTCGTGCGGACGGCACACCCTTGCTTCCGGGGGGATTCTCAGCGTTCCCCTCTTGCCACCTGAAATCGATGCCTTCCTTACCTGACCGAGCCAATCGCTAGCCTTGGTTCTTACGTCTTCTTGTGGGCTGCTCCGGCGGTGGTGCAGGTGCATCCGATGCGCCCGGCGAGGCCTTCTGCCACGTCATACCAGCGCACATCTGTTTGAATTTGGGCTGGAATGGCAAACCTGAACAGAGAAATGTGAAGAGGGCCGAGGCCTGGATCGTGGGGGATTCTATGAGTAGCGTTGGGGCTGATAGGCCTTCCAAAGGCTCCCATTCCTTGCTCCTAGTACGCACAGTGCTATTCCACCTGGCCTCTACCCTGCCAAGCCGATGTATACAACCAGGGATCGTCTCATCAGCAGAGCTGATTATCACGGGATCCGCTTCCTGCGTGGTGACATGGCCTTGGCGTTGTCACCGAGAGCGATCAGTGCTGGGACTGCAAGGACACCATGGTCCCCGGGAATCAGGCGGGGGGGGTACGGACCTAGCCATTCAGGCCGAGCTACATCTGCGCTCCGGTCTCCAGTAACCGCTTGGCCGTGACACTATCCGGAGTGAACTCAGTGTTCGAATTCGCGATATAGCAGGCTGTCCTTCATCCGGAAGCCGTGGCCGTATCCTAGTGGCACGTCTTCAAGCTCGTATTGATAGACAACAGATCGTACATGCTCCACCGCATCCTTATGGATCTGAAAGAACAGGGTTGCCCCTAATCGGCACTGGGCTTCCTCGTACAGCATCAAGCCCTTCACGAAATGAACCGGGTGCGTCCGGCAAGTGTAGGGCTTGCGTCCGTTGCAGTTGCCAAGCTTATTGCAAACGATAGATTTACGATTTTCAAAGATGGGGTGATCCTCGATTTGGAAATCGGTATCGTTAATTTGATCGATGAATCCGCTCTCCTCGTTGGGCAGCAAGTGAAGACGAACAGATGGCGGGCAGCAACCGCAGCCATCGAGCATACCTCCGCTGTAGTTCTTCTCCTCTGGAGGTCTATAGCAGCTTATACCGTTTCCTAGTTCCGCGTATAGTCTCTCAAACCATGCCTTCGAAAATTTCATCTCGGGATCGAGATTGTCAATGCTTGACAGGTCTAAACTGTCAACTTGGATGAGCACGGGATTCGTGGATGATCTTGTAAATCGACGCCGGAAGCTGCGCACTAACCTAGTGATGAATGATTTTGACATGCGGATGGTAAATAAAATTGTGTCGCCGGTCTAACCTAGGTTTTTGGAGTTCGGGTGAATTCTATCCTGATTGTTGGTGGGTGCCTGGGCCTCGTCAGACTGCTCTGCGGTTCTCCTTGCTATCGGTTCAGGATTGACCAGTCCCAGGGTGGGTATGAAGGGCCTTGCAAGTCGGCGCAGAAGTCGTCCGGTAATGCCACGACGGCGGTAGCTAGCCTCGATGGCCATTTGTATGGAGAAGGGCAGCTTGAGTCTCTGCATGGCGTCCGCAGCGATCCAGCAGGCGTATTCTTCGTGGGTCTGGAACCCCAAGCGCCTCGCAGTGAGTCCCATCGGCGCACCTTGTTGCCCATTTCTGGTCAGGTAGTGAGGCGAACGGGGATCGTCCATGTTATGTGCGAATATGGCAGGGAGCGGCATTCCATTAATGAGCCCATCCCGACTCATCTGATACTGGTTGATTGGAAGTCCCGGGCTTCCGGGCTTCAGGTAAGCCTGCATGACTTCTCGGCGCGCTACGCATGCCTGGCCTTGGACCACGACGGCTCGAAGCACCGAGTAATCAGCAACGCGGATAGCCCGGCGCCTGGCTAACTTCTCGTCCCAGTCCTCCTGCATAAATAGCCAGCATGCCAACATGCCGAAGCGTTTGCTCGACTGGATCATCGTGGAGAGCCGTTTGCACCAGCCTGGAGGGAGCAGAACATCGTCGTCAATCTTCCCCAAGGTTTCAGACATGGACACGTTGAGGAACCAGAGCATCGCTTCCTCTTGACCAGAATTTTCTTTCGCGTGGTGTTTGACAGCCAAGCGGGGATCCCCCAGAGAGTCGATGTACTCCAGGGTTCCATCGGTCGACGCGTTGTCCCACCAGAAAATTCGATAGTCATCCGAATCCGCCAGTAGGGCTGGCAGCGTCTTCTGAACATAACCCAGGCGGTTATGGGTGATCAGCAGGAGGTCTGTGGGCTCAGGCACTATGAGATTCCTTGCCAACCCCTTTACTGGTTTCTGATGACTGGAGCCGTGCGAACGGCCCATTGCTACTAGCTAGAGTCGTCCAGCTCCCCTCTTCCACGACGACACCTCGCTCGAGGACGAGGATGTGATCCGCCGATCGAATCGACTCTAGTCGATGTGCGATGGCTACGATCGTTAGCTGTCCGCGTAGGGCATCGAGAGTCCGATCAATCGCGGCAGCGGTAACGTTGTCGAGTGCGCTGGTGCCCTCGTCAAGAATCAAGATACTTGGATTGGTCAGCAGAGCTCGAGCCAACGAGACGCGCTGGCGCTGCCCCTCCGAGAGCAATCTGCCCCGATCGCCGATGTTCGTCTCGTAGCCCTCCCGCAGACCCACGATGAACTCGTGAGCTTCCGCTCTGTGGGCCGCGATCTCTATGTTCTCCTGGGTTGCCTCCGGTCGCCCGTACGCGATATTTTCAGCAATGGTGCCTGACACGAGATCTGCGTCCTGGCCGGTGATCGCGGTTTGAAGTCGCCAACTCTTGACGTCGAGATCTGTAAGCGGAATCCCATCCACCAAAATCCGCCCTTCGTTGGGATCGAACAGTCGGCACAAGAGGTTCACAATGGTCGACTTTCCAGCGCCGGAGCCGCCAACGATAGCGACCATTTGGCCCTGCGGGATTGTGAAGTTTAGCCCGCGCAAGGTTTCCCTCTCGCTGATGTCGACATTGACGCGTGGCGTCACGACTTCATCATCTGGTGATCTACGAGGTGCATAACTGAAACCTACGTTCTCAAACTCGATTCCCTGCCTCAAGCTCTTAAACTGGCGCGTTCCTGATGCTAGGAACGGTTTGTCGTCAGCTCTCAGCAGGGCATCAATGTCCTCGACCCCTCCTAGCAGGCTGGCCAGCTTGACGCGCGCTTTGTAGAAGCTCTGAATCTGGGGCAGCATGCGGTAAAAGAGAACAAGGCAGACCATGAGAACCGGCTCACTGATCCCGGCCTTCCAGGCCACAGCTAAAGCGATCAGGAGCAGCGGGACGTAGAGGAGCTCCATGACTGGCCGGACCATTATCGAGCTCAGGTTCATGGCGAAGTAGCTGTTCTTCTCGCCTTCCGAGAGCACCCGGAACTCTTCGTGTTCACGGTTTTCTTGGCCGTAGGCCCGTGTCATGCGCATACCGCCCAGGAGGTCCACCATGCGCGCCACAAGGGCCTGACTGGCTGACACGGCCTGTTCGCCGAGGCGGCGCGCTCGTTTGCTAATGATATGGATCATTGCACCCGCCAGGACAGCGCCCACGGCAACCCCCAGAGTCACCTGCCAGGACGTGAGCAGCAGCAAGGTAGCGAAGACCGCCACAGTCGAACCGGTAACCCACATTTCGCCCAGCCAACTAAACACCTCACCCGCGCGCCATGTTTGGTTCTGCAGCGTGTCGATCAGGCGCCCAGCCCGCTGACGTAGAAGGTAGGTGTACTCCACATCGAGGAACTGCCTAACGAGTCGCATCCGAAGGTCGTGAGCTACGCTAGCTGCCAACCATTCTCCCATTCGGGTATAGCTATAAGTTGCAATCGACTTCAGCAGGATCAGGCAGAAGATGGATGCAGCCAGGACCGGAACCCGTGCCCCTTCGGCGAAGAGCTCCGAGTATTCACGCATCCAGAAAGCCAGAGGCCCTTCATGGTCCACGGGTGCGCTGTCTAGGACCGATTGCAGGATCGGCACTAGCATACCGATGCTAAGACCCTCTGCGAGTGAGGCTATTATGCCGAGCACTACAAAACCCGGCATCGTCCAGGGATGGAGGTTGTGAAGCTTTTGCAGTGTTTGGTTCTTCAAAGCCTCACGCCAACCAGGTGTGAATCCCCTCAGAAAGTAAGTCGGCGACAAGGCGTGCCCACTCGGCATCCTTTTGATCAGCTTCCAGGGGCGAACCCGTTGGAGTGCGATTGACGTCGAACACCTCCACACGCCCGTCGTGAAGGACGTAGTCGAGCTTTCCGTAATCTGCAGCGTACTGCTTGCGCAGTTCGCGTAGTTGCTCAGGAACGGACACCTCATGCCCTAATCCCTGAGAGTGGTCACTCGAATTGATAGGGTCGCCACCAGACCAGATTTCGTTCCGTTCAACATCCCCGCAGAAGAGGTAACGCCGGTGATAGTAGGTACCCTTCTTGCTCTCAGGCAGAAAGCGCTCCACGACTAAGGAGGGCTCCGCAAATACGGACAGCGGAACCTGTGAGGCGTTTTCGTAAACCAGGTAGTCAGCCGGGGAGGATATGTTCAGGGGATCTTTGATCCCGAACCGCCGCTTGAGCTTGGAAGTCAGACTACGGGTCCGGGGTGGACTAAGACCGAGCAGCACTTCGGGTGTACCCCCGTGGTTGAGGTCTGTTTTTACGATGACAGGCCCATCGTAGTCTTCGCCAGCCGCTACGAGATTCCGGCTAATTCTACTCTTCCGTATGTCACGCAACCCCAGGTTGACGCACTGTGGATAGCTGGCAGCGAACTCCGCGTAGGAATCAGGGACGACACTTAAGTCGACGTGGATAATCGCAAGATCCGCTTCGACCCTCGTGCTAATACCGTAGAGGTGCTCAACGTCAAATCCCCACTCTCGCCAACGCTTCCCCATCCAACTAATGAGAAAGCACTCCTCCGTCTCTCGAGGCTGTCGTTCGTGATGGATTACGACAATGGTGCCACGATTGTCGTGCGATTTCATCGTTACAGGTTTCACGGATCGGCCGCGTACGGTTTTTGGGGAACTGGGGCAGCATGACGGAGACTGCTTCGAATAAAGGGCATCGCCCCAGCAAGGGGTGAGAATGAAATCGATTCCCGTAAATCGTCACATCGCGGGGGGGGCGCGACCCATCACCCGGTCCCCCCTGGCCGCAGCAGCTACACCTTCACCGCGCACCGGCCTGAGGGCGGGCACTACTTGCGCTCCGGCATCTAGTGGCCTGAGGGTCTAGAACGCAAAGTCCAGCTGCGGCGGTGGGCGTGCCGGAGCGACCGCCGGTGGGTCTGCAGGCCCCGGTCAGTCGATTGGGATTGGCTCGGGCTACCCTGCGCTGTTGTCTCTGATGGGGTTCTGGGGCCCTGTTGGCTTGTGTCTCAGCCCAACGGCATGGGATATTCCAAGTGCTCTAAGGTGCTCCCCAACCCCTTGCCGATGTCTGAATTGGCAATGGTCACTCCACCCCAGAGTGTCCTTGTCCTTCCAGATTTGAAGGTGCTTGAGCTCTCGAGAGAAATGGATGGGTTGACGAATCCGATCTCACGGAGCATCAATCCCTACATGGTTCCAGAGGTGTTTTGCACCTCTAGCCTTCGGTCTTACCTTGCTCCTAGATCCCTTCATCCTAGTCCCCGCTCTCTGTGTAGTGAGCTTCGTCGCCCTGCACCAGTGGTCTAGGTACCGGCAGGCTGTGGGGGGGCTGGCTTCAACACTCGCCTTCCTTAGGCGTATGAAAGCGGGCGAGAAGCATAGGGGACCTGGGGGATTTTCCTGCGCGCGGGTGGATGACCTGGTCTCTGGCATCGCCGAGACCGCCGCCGGGCTGGGCGATCAGGGGCGTCACCTTAGGGCGATGATTGAGGCAGAGCCCGAGTGCGTCAAGACGTTGGATATCTCAGGGAAACTACTCGAGATGAATGCGGCTGGGCTGAGGATGATTGAAGCGGATTCCTTTGAGCAAGTGCGTGGAGCCGACGTCTTCGATTTGGTGCATCCCGATTGGACAGAGGCGTTCATGGAGATGCACATGGCCGTCATGAGTGGTGAATCTCGTCGGCTGATTTTTAAGGTGATCGGTCTCAAGGGAACGGAGCGCTGGATGGAAACCCATGCGGTGCCCCTTCGCAACGCCGAAGGTGAGGTAGTCCACCTCGCCATTACCCACGACATCACCAAGCGCAAACAGCAGGAGCTTGACCTGATCGAGGCCAAGGAACGCGCCGAGGCTTCCAGCGCCTCGAAGACCGCGTTTCTGGCGAATATGAGCCATGAGCTCCGCACCCCACTGACGGCAGTCCTGGGCAATGTTGAGGTCCTCAGCCTGGACGACTGTCGTCCAGAGGAACAGAGATCGAGCATCGAAACCATCCGCGGGAGCGCGAACCACTTGCTTGCGCTGATCAGTGACATACTGGATGTATCCAAGATCGAAGCGGAGATGGTCGAGCTCGAATGCCTGCCCCTTAATCCGACGGACCTAATCTGTGAGGTTGCCGACTCCCTCAGGGCCAGCGCGGAGAGTCAGGGCACGGAACTCAAGGTCACGCTGGAGGAGCCCTTGACCGCCGAAATTACGAGTGACCCATTGCGCCTGCGCCAGATTCTCACGAACCTCCTAGGCAACGCCATCAAGTTCACCCGCCGCGGAGAAGTCAGCGTCTCCCTGAGCTGTCCCCCGGCAACAACACTTGGATCAGCGGGCCTATCTTCGCTGCGCTTGCGCGTGTCCGACACGGGGATTGGGATTGCGCCCAGTGCCATCGACACGCTCTTCACAGCCTTCACCCAAGCGGACAACTCCACAACCCGCAGCTATGGGGGCACAGGCCTGGGGTTGACGATCTCACAACACCTGGCGGACATGCTGGGAGGCTCCATCCTTGTGGAGAGTGAGTTAGGCAAAGGGAGCGAGTTCACACTCGCCCTTGAGGTTCGAGCAAGTACGGAGGTCGCGGCGTGCCGCGTCCTACCGAGCTCGCCACCGGCGGCACTCCCAAAGCATGCTCCCGGTCCAAAGCAAAACCTCCCCGGATTCTGCGCTAGGATCCTCTTGGTGGAGGACAACCCCGTCAATCGCAAGGTGCTGAGCAGGCTGCTAGAGTCCTTGGGGGTGGAGGTGGAGCAGGCGGTCAATGGCCAGGAAGGCTTGGACATGGCTAGGCAGTCGGTACATTCTCAGGATCCTTACGATCTGATCTTGCTCGACATGCATATGCCCGTGATGGATGGCTATGAAGCGGCAGGGATTTTGCGGGGCGAGCACTACCCCGCGCCGATTGTTGCGCTTACCGCAAGTGCCATGGATGACGACCGCGGTCGCTGCCTAGCTGCGGGGTGCGACGACTATGTCACCAAACCCATTCAGCGGGAGCAGCTGCATACTGCCCTTGCAAAGCATCTCGAGACTAAGCTGAAGAACGTCTCCGGTAAGCCGCTCTAGCCTTAATGGATCATCAGCTGCAAGTCGGATTTCTTCCGACTTGCCTGGTTAGGCGAAGGGCCATGAACGGCGAAGTTTCAGCTGCTCGGTGACTTCCATTTCGGCGGTCACAGAGTGTTTGCGTTGCTTTGGGCCCACCTTGGAAGCGCCAGGGCTTTGACCCACCTCAGGTAGGCATTTCGTTCCGCAAGAGCAGCTGGAATCCTGCTGGACTCAGGTCGGATCGACAGTACCGCCGAGGTCCATGATGATGCGCCGACCCTCCGGGGATTGGCTTTATCCTGTTGGACCGCTAGCGGGTGAGCTTCTCCAGTTAGAACGCCGGCCGCTCATAAACTTCGCGTTGGGGCTCGTCGAACCAGTCAGATGCCTTGGGCGGGCCATTGAACTTCCAGTTCGCAGAATCCCACTCGAGCGCTTGCCGGTGGCGGTAGGTCAGGTTCAGAAGATGGCAGAGTGCGACACTACGTGCGCCGATTTCAGCGTGACAGATGGGTTGGCTGCGATCGTGAATGCCCGCGAGCCAGTTGGCCGCATGGCCGGCGTGTCGCGGGAGGCGTTGTTCTTCAGGTAGCTCTTCCTCCAGGAGCTTTGATGGAACGCTGGAAATGCGTCCGCGGTCCACGATCAAAACTCCTTGTGTGCCGACGAAGGTGGCTCCGTTCGGTCCACCGTGGGTGACTCGAATGCCTCCGTCGTAGATCAGGCTGGCGCCACGTTTGGCCTGCGGATCCTCCGGTGGCTCGGTGCGGAGGATAGGAAGTACAAGGGGCCTCATCGAACACCCGAGCGCTTCGCCGCGGTTCGATGACCCGGTCACCTAGCCAGGACCCCTGCTCTCTCGCCCCCGCACCCAGCCGAACTCCCTCCCGCTCGCGCCTTGCGACCCATCACCCGGTCCACCCTGGCCGCAGCAGCTACACCTTCACCGCGCACCGGCCTACAGGGCGGGCACTACTGAGGCTTCGGCATCTAGTGGCCTGATGGTCAAGAACGCAAAGTCCAGCTGCGGCGGTGGCCGTGCCGGAGCGACCGCCGGTGGGTCTGCAGGGAGCTTCAGGTGGAGGAGGATCCTGCGGATGTCCGGCGGAGTGGTGATGAAGGCAATCAGCTTGCGCCTCCCGCCGCAATGGGTGCAGCGGCGGACGTCGACCTGGAAGACGCGGCGCATTTACGCAGACCAGCTGTAGGGGTCCGAGCTTCGTGATGAAGGAGCGGGGGAGCTGCGGGCTGCCTTGTATTCCACTGCCGCCTTGTATTCCGCTAGGGCTTGCAGAGGAGGCGTAGCCTGGGCAGCTGGTGCTTTGACCCTGCTTTCCGCTTGGGACGGTGAAGTAGAGTGTGCACAGCGTCTTGGCGGCACCTGGAAGCATTGCCGTCAGGCGCCCTTGAGTGGCTACCTTGGAGTTCGGCCTCGTTTGTGGGCTGGGCACGTTGAAGGCTTCAGGATGGGGCTAGCGATCGCCCGGGCATTGGTTGCTAGCTGTGCGGCGCCGAATCGGCGTCTAGCCATTTGCGGAGGACCAGTGCTTCGTCAGCTTCCAGCCGAACACGGAGAGTCGCGGCGGCAAAGATTCCACCGCCGATAGCGAAGTGCACGATCAGCTGACCCTTGGAGCCGGGTTCCGTGTACGTCATGCGGTCGATGTGGATGTAGCGATCCGGGCCTACTTTGAGGATGGTCATAGCTGGGTCAGTATAGCGAGAGTGGCCGGCAGGGGACTGTGACTAGCACCCTGACTTAGACCCGTCCTGTCCAAAGGCTCAGGACGCGTCGGAACGGCCGGAACCACGGCCATCTTGAGGCACGTAGCATGGGCGCATGCCGCAGCCTGTTAAACAAAACAGCCCTCTCTGAGAGTCGCCAGAGAGTAGAGCGGGCGTCGGGTTCGGGGCCGAAACTGCCGGGGGGATTGGGCTTGGGGACCCCAAGGTCGCGCTCTCTAACCATGAGGGAGAGCTGGCAGCGCCGCCGACGCATCTATCGCCCAGTGGGGGGACTTACGCCTGACGGTGGGACTGTGTCCCTGGCTCTTGGTGTTAACCACTCCAGCGCCTCAGTTACCCGCCAAAGCGGATAGCGGCTCCCCGAACGTTACAGGTATGCGAACTTGCTCTAGGTGGGGAGAGCAACCTGCAACCATCGTGGCTTGTGCACCAACGCCCGATAGAGGGCTCCGAGAACAGTGGCAAGTCCCGATGAACGGCGTCCTTGGAGGCCGGCCTAGTTTTTGGACAGCGCGGGCGGCGCATGTGGCCTGCCTCGCGCGTATGGCGGAGGTGGACCTCTTGTGCTTGGGCCTCGGGCAGAGCGGGAGCTTGCGCACTCAAGATCCGGACGGTGGGCCGAGTAGTGCGGTGATGGTGGCGCGTGCGGCTGGCTGGGAGCAGGTGCTTGAAGTTGCGGGAGGTGCGTTCTCCGGGGCGCTCACCGGGGCTCTCACCGGAGCGCGTCAGGCCCAAAATTTCGGCCCTGTGGAGCAGCTCAACGTTTGTGCAATCAGCCTCTATGGGGACCTGACCGCGAAGCAGCAACGCCTGCCTGCAGGGGATCGAATGCTGGAGCAACGTGCGGCACTACAGCTAAGGGCCTGCAGTGAACTAGCTCTCAATTTGGAGCAGCCCTTGGTGATCCTAACCCCTGGCGGTGGCGCCCACTAGCCTGTTCGCGCGCGGTCATTTGGCGGGTCCTGGGGAGGCCTTCACAGCGGAACAAGTACGTGTCTTGCGGGCCTGGGGGCGTGTCTTGGCTGGATTGGATGAGGGCGCGCGGGCCCCAGCGGCGACCTTTCTTTGGCGTTGGCCTGCTCTGGATCAAGAGCCAGGGATAGGGGCCTACGCTTGCAGCCTTGAGGCTGTTCGCTCGCTGCAGGACGCTGAGAGAACGGAGGCGGGCTCAAGTGGGGCGGCTAGGGCGTCCGAAGGGTCTAAGAGGAAGGCACGATGCTCTCCCCTAACCCATGTCTGAGCAGCAGAACGCAACAGCGATCGAGAGCCTGAATAAGGCTCTCGATGAACTCCAGGTCCAGGTCAGCAAGTTCGCCGAGAGCGATCGCTGGCGTCGAGGCTGGGATCGTTCGAAGGAATTCTGCGAGGAAGCGCAGAGAGGCATGGACCTCATGGCTCAGGCCATCCGACTGCTGAAGCTGGACAATGAGGGCGAAGAGGAGGCCAAGGAGAGTTGGCTTTCGCGCCGCGTGATTAGCTTGGCCAAGGCGCTCACTCCTGGTTCGGAGAACGGCGCGCAAGAGGGCAGCGAGCAGCGCAACGAAGAGTTCGAGGTCGGGGTAGGTTTCCGCGGTGATTGCCAAGTGCTTGAACTGCCGGACTTGATCAGCATGGTTCGCAACCAAGGGCTGACAGGCCGCTTGCTATTTACCAATGAGGCGGAGTCGGTGCACCTGCACTTCCGGGATGGGGATCTGGTTCACGCCCACAGCGAGAATACGCCCAAGGGTCTGCGTCTGGGCGAGGTTTTGGTAACTCAAGGGAGGATCAGCAGCGAACGTCTGGAGTCCGTGCTCTTCTGCCATCAGGACTCACCCAAAATGCTGGGGCAAATCCTGCTCGAGGGGAAGCTCGTGGAACCGAACGACCTGGAAGAGGCCTTTGTCTTCCAGATTCAGGCCCTCTTCGATCGGCTCTTCTCCTATCGCGAAGGCACCTCGTTCCGCTTCCTAACCGGACTCACCGAACAGCCGGAGACACCCGCACGGTTGAACGTGCTCGGCTTGCTGCTCGAGAGTGCCCGCAACCGAGACGAGCGGGCCATCAGCTAGCCTGCGAGCTAGCTAGTCGCGCAGGACGTAGAGCAGGCGCTCTAGGTAGTGCACGTAGCCCACGTAGCCCACGTAGCCCACGTAGCCCACGTAGCCCACAAGGGCCTCGCGCATATTCTTCTCGTTCAGCCTGGAGTCGTTGGCGATGGAGTCGATCGGGCTGGGAGGATAGGAAGTACAAGAGGCCTCACCGAACACCCGAGCGCTTCGCCGCGGTCCGATGACCCGGTCACCTAGCCAGGACCCCGGCCTACTCGCCCCCGCACCCAGGCGAGCTCCCTCCCGCCGCAGTGCGTGCAGTGCAGGACGTCGACCTGGAACACGCGGCGCATTAACGCAGACCAGCTGTAAGGGTCCGAGCTTCGTGATGGGGGGGCGGGGGAGACCTTTGTGGCGGGAGCGGTGTTTCTGACGGTGATTGGAGTGATTGCTGCGGCGTCTAAGGCCAACGAGGGCGCGCTGCGTGCTCTGCCTGAGTTGGTGCCGCGGGAGTTGGTGTTTGTTGGCTTGCCGCTGTGCTTGCTCTTAGCGGGGCTTGTCCGCTACAGGCCGGGTTATGCCTTGCCGCGGGAGAGCCTGCGCAAGGGACTGCTGTTCCTAGGGCTGGTTGGCTTCCCCACGGGCGGCGTTGTCCTGGCTCAGTGGCAAGGCCATGAAATGGCGATGATGCCGAGCCATGATGGGGGACGGGCGCGCTACGCGGAACTGTCGCCCGACGAGACTCGGCTACGCGTCGAACTAGACGGCTATTACGAGAGCCTCTTTGTCGGCAAGGCCGGGACGCACAAGACCCTGATCTTGGACACGACAACCTGGGAGTTGGAATTCCGCGCTGGCCGGGAGTTCTAGTTCCACCACTGGGCAACAAGCGGCGATCCGGTGTTGTTTGAGATCGGCGCGAGAGATTCCTTGCGTGTCTTTTCCAGGGCCGACGGCAAATTCAATCGGGTGCCGCAGCCTGCGCGGGTTGCTTCCAAGGTGCTCTACAAGTACGAAGTCAGTGCCGAGGGAGTGGTCAGCCGTTGAGAAGCTGGCGGGGAGATGACGGAGTTTTGCCGCATGCCCGAATGGGAGGGCGGACACTACTACACGGTACAGCCGGAGACTGGCGGCCAGTATTTGTTCGTCGCGAGTCGCAGCGGGCGACGGGGCAGAAATCAACTTATGTCCGGTGGCGCCTACCTCGTCGCGTCTACTGGAGATGTTCTTCAGGTCTTGCCCTGGGGGTGGACGCACGGGCAGTGGGGCAAGCGTTCGGATTGGATAGCGACGGCCACTCAGATCTACCGGGGAGCAGCTGATGTCCGGAACCGTGCCATCATGCTCGTAGGGGAACAGAGTTCCAGAGAAGTTCCCGTGCCCGGCTACGGCTCCACCAGCGTGCCCGCCAACGGGGATCTGATTCACCTGAGCGGTGGCCACCTTCTACTGCTCGACCCTGCCGGCAAGCAGTTGCGTGTGATCTACGCGCCGGAGCCCTGGGGCGAGTCGCCCTAGGGCTGGGGCTCGGTACTTTCCCTGGGGCCTTTCTGGGTGAAGGGTCGGTAGGTATCCAAGCAGATGGGGCAGAGTCGAGCCTCATCATGGTCTGCGGCCGAGTCTAGTATGTCGATGCGCTGGGCAGGGAGTAGAGTTAGCGTCATGCTGCTCTCTCTAACTCTGGCCCTGGCGGTCACTGTGCCTCAAGGCACCACAACGGTCAACGCGGGTCGCGGCCCGATCACCGTCAACCTTCCGGCCAACTACGATCCGGCGGACCCTGCCCCGCTGATCGTCCTGCTTCACGGCTACGGTGCCTCCGGCGCTATCCAGGAGCAGTACATGAAGTTCCTGAATGTCCAGGACACCTACGGCTTCATCTTTTGCGCCCCCGATGGCACGACGGACTTTACGGGCAACCGCTTTTGGAACGGCGCCGGCGCCTGCTGCGACTTTGCCAACACGGGCGTCGACGACTCCGCCTACCTGCGCGCCCTGATCGAGGCCATCGAAGTAGCTGCCTCGGTGGACCCCCGCAGCATTCATCTGATCGGGCACTCGAACGGGGGCTTTATGGCCTACCGCATGGCCTGCGAGCACCCGGACAAGATCGCCTCCATCGCAAGCCTCGCTGGAGCCACCTTCAACAACCCCGCCAACTGCAACAGCACGACCCCTACGCACGTGCTGCAGATCCACGGCACCGCCGACTCCACGATCCTGTACGGGGGCGGCAGCCTGCTGGGTGTGCCCTATCCCAGTGCCATGGGAACGGCGCTGCAGTGGGCTCAGAAGAACGGCTGCGACCCGACGCCGGTGGACGACCCGGTACAGATCAACCTGGACTCGAACGTGGCCGGCCCTGAGTCCACCATCACGCGCTTTCCCAACAACTGCGAACCCGGCGGCACCGTCGAGCTGTGGACTATCCAGGGCGGCTCCCACACCCCAGGCATCACCCCCATGTTCCGCAACCTGGTTGTGCAGCACCTCTTGGCCCGCCCGATGCCGGTGGCGGATAGCACGCGCTACTGCTCCCCGGCATCGCCTAACTCTTCCGGGCTACCCGCCAGCATCCAGGTGGAAGGCAGCGATGTGGTCGTAGACAATGCCCTGGGCCTCGTGGCCGAAGACCTGCCGACCAACCAGTTCGGCTACTTCCTAGGTAGTCAAACCAGCGGCTTCTCCAACCCCATGGGCAGCCAGGGCAGCCTCTGCCTCGCGGGCCAAATCGCGCGCTTCAACGCCGCCGTTCAAAGTTCGGGAGCCATGGGCACCTTCGCCCTGGAGATCGACCTCATGAGCATCCCCACCAGTCCTCCGGTGGCCGCCCTCATCGGCGAGACCTGGAACTTCCAGGCTTGGTTCCGGGACGCCAACCCGACCCCCACGTCCAACTTCACGGACGCGGTGAGCGTCGTGCTGCGCTGACCGTTCCTCGGAGTCCAAGATCATCCGCTCCGGTACTCCACTCCCCCTACGCGCCGCCCGAGCCCAACGACAAGCGCTACTGCACAAGCGGCAAGAACCCCTACCCTAAGGATGCGGGACCGGGGCTTTCCGGTAGTGTGGATCCGCCATTCCTAAAGGACCTGCGTGACACGGACTTCGCCTACCAGCAGTACCGCGCCGCGGTGGACTGTGTTGACTACACGGTGGGACGAATCACCGAGCTCCCGCGCTTCGCACAGGGTGTGATCGCGTTTACGGCGGACCACGGCGAGAGCTTTGGACAAGAGGGCGTTTGGTGGGATCACGCCGAACTCTTCCCGAGCTCCACCCACGTACCTCTCCTGCTGAACTACCCCGGCGCTCCGGCTGGGACGGTCGTGGACATGGCGGTGCGTCAGATCGATGTAGGGCACACCTTGCTCGACCTGGCCGGGCATGAGGACAAGGAATTTCCGGGTCGCGATCTATCTGCGGCTGCCCAGGGCAGCCTGGACAGCGAGGCCTTCTTCGGCCTTGCCGCCCACGGCATGTCGGCCTACCTGTACAGCGGGAATCTGCACATGATCCTGCACCTTCGCTTTCACAAGGAATGGTCCTTCGAGCACGACGGTCGCTTCGAACACGAGATCAAACTCTACGACGTGGTATCCGACCCCGAGTGCGCCATCAATCTAGTGAACGTCAACACCAAGCAGGCGCACGCCATGCGCAAGGCCCTGGTGAAGTGGCTTGTGTCTGCGCCCGCCCATGGGCTGGGTCGCGAGAGGAACATGACCAACGACCAGCGCGACCACCTCAGGCAACTGGGCTACGTCGAGAACGAGATGAGCGAGGGCGCGCTGATCGACCCAGAGTGCGCTTGCGATAATTGCGCGCCCTACCGGGACTAGCCGGGTGGCGAGGACTGGCTTAGTTTAGAGCCAGAGTTCACTTGGAATCCGCGCATGGGCGCCCCGACAGAACCATCGACGACAATGCACCTAACATGAACACCCGTCTTCCCATCCGAAGAGGCCTCGCCGCACTGGCCTTCGTCCTCTCTCCCTTGCTGCAGCCCGCCTTGGCGCAGGGAGTGCTCGTCGAAGCAGAGGGCTTCGAAGAGCACGGCGGCTGGCTCCTCGACACGCAGTTCATTGACCTCATGGGCTCCCCGTACATGCTGGCGCACGGCATTGGCAAACCGGTAGCCGACGCCACGACGACGGTCCGCTTCCCTGAGCCTGGCACATACCACGCCTTCGTCCGCACAGTGGACTGGGTCGCAAAGTTCGAGGTCGAGGGCAGCCCCGGACGCTTCCAAGTCCTCGTGGACGGAGAGCCCCTCGACGCAGTCTTCGGCACCGAGGGCGCCGAGTGGCAATGGCAAGCGGGCGGTCAAATTGAGGTCACCGAAGAAGTGGTCTCCATCACCCTCCACGACCTCACCGGCTACGAAGGTCGCTGCGACGCGATCCTTTTCTCCAAGAGCTCAAAGCGACCCTCCAACGACCACAGCGTCCTCCCCGGCTGGCGCAAGGCGCTCCTCGGCCATCCAGCTGAACCGATAGAAGCAGACGGATACGACCTCGTTGTCTTAGGCGGTGGCTTCTCCGGACTCGGCTCCGCCATCAGCGCAGCCCGCATGGGCTGCAAGGTTGCCCTCATCCAAAACCGCCCAGTCCTCGGCGGCAACGCCTCCTCCGAGATACGCGTGTGGGCCAACGGTGGAACACGCCTGGGCAACTACCCGCACATCGGTGACATCATCGAGGAGTTCACAGACCACGCTCTCATGAGCCCAGGTCCGGCCGAGATCTATGTGGACGACCTCAAGATCAAGGTCGTCGCAGCAGAGGAGAACATCGACCTCTTCCTCTCCCACCATGCCTTTGGCGTCGAGACGAAGGGTGACAGAATCACGGCTGTCCGAGTCCTCGACGTGAAGACCAACGAAGAGAAGCGCTTCACAGCCACGCTCTTCGCTGACTGCACCGGCCACGGCTCGATCGGTGCCCTCGCAGGCGCAGAGTTCGACATGACCATGGAGGATCACATGGGCATGACGAACCACTGGCGCTGGGACTTCACGGACTCGCCCAAGGCCTTCGCCCCGGTCCCTTGGGCTCTGGATCTCGATGAGGGTGAGTTTCCCTACCCCAAGGCCGTCGCCATCAAGCCGGGAGGGAGGTCCGACGTGATGTCCAACGCGTGGTACTGGGAGACCGGCTTCGACAAGCATCCCATCGACGACCTCGAATACATGCGCGACACAAACCTGCGCGCCATGTACGGGGCGATGAATGCGCTGAAGAACAAGGGCGTCTACGCAGACAAAGACCCCTCGGGACAGAAGCACGCCACCGCCGAGCTCTTGTGGAGCGGGCACATCGGCGGCCCGCGCGAATCGCGTCGGCTCATGGGCGACATCGTCCTGAACAAAGAGCACATCGTCTCTTACACAGAGTTCGCCGACGGCTGCGTCCCTACGACTTGGTCGATCGACCTGCACCACCCGAAGAAGCAGTACCTCGGGAAGTACGCGGACAACCCATTCATCTCCTACGCCACCTTCGAGCATCGCTCGCTGGCCTCGAAACCCTATCTCGTCCCTTACCGCTGCTTCTACTCACGCAACATCTCCAACCTCTTCATGGCTGGCCGCTGCGCGAGCGTCACCCACGAGGGCCTTGGCACAGTGCGCGTCATGAAGACCTGCGGAATGATGGGAGAGGTCGTTGGAAAGGCCGCCTCGCTCTGCATCCAACACGGCTGCGACCCGCGCGGAATCTACACCGACCACCTCGCCGAGCTCCTTGAACTCCTCGAGCTCCCCGGCCGCGCGCACAAGTCGAGCATCGACGCTGAGTTGGTCATCCCGCCAGCGCCGCCTATCGCACCGCCAGCCAACCTCACGGAAATCGGCACAAGCTTGGAGTTGCTCGCAGGCCTCGTTATCGACGAGTCAGCTGCCATCGTTGAGGGATCATGGAGAGCGAGCACCTTCCAGCTCGACTTCGTCGGCACTCACTACATCCACGACGACCGCACCGGCAAGGGCTCGAAGTCCGTTCGCTGGGAGTTTCAAGTCCCAGAGTCCGGTGACTATGAGGTGCGCCTCTCCTACACCCACTCCGCGAGCCGTGACAAGCAAATCCCCGTCACCATCGATGGCGCGGGTGAGCCGCTCCTCGTGCACATGAATCAGCAGCTCGCGCCGCCGTATCCTGGCGGCTTCGCAGCCGTCGGCGTCTTCCACTTCATCGCAGGTGAAGAGAACGCCGTGACCCTCTCCAATAAAGGCACCACGGGCCACGTCATCGCAGATGCCGTGCAGCTTGTGCGCCAAGAAGGATGACGGAGAATCGCTCGCCGCGTCGGAGAAAGCAGCTCGCCCTGCACTTGGTGCGAGTCCTCCTCTTCGCGAGCGTCCTCTGCCTGATCCACCGTGAGCAGGAGACGCTGAACGCGGCGCGCGCCCTCGCCCCGACCACCCAGGTCAACATCGAGGAGCTCCTCGAGCTCTTCCCCCGAGCCGCCTCCCTCTCCGAGACACCTGGCGCCCGCGGCCGCCGCGAGGTCCTCGACGGCGATGGCGATGTGCTCGGCTTTATCGTCCGCACCTCCCCCCTCGCCGATGACGTGATCGGCTTCTGCGGGCCGACCGACACACTGATCGCCTTCAACTCCAGAGAGCGGATCCTCGGCACCCTGATCCTCACGAGCCAAGACACCCGCGACCACGTCGCCGCCGTACGTGGGGATCGCAGCTTCCTCTCCCATCTCAGCGGACTCAGCTGGGAAGAGGCCTCGCTGAATGAGGAGGTCGACGGCGTCACAGGCGCCACCTTGACGAGCGTCGCAATTCAGGAAGGCATCCTCCTGCGCCTCAGCGGCACGCGGGCCTCGCTGCGCTTTACAACCCCGATCAAGGTGACAGACGCCCAGACGCTCTTCGCTGCGGCCTCCTCTCTCGAAGCCATCTCCAAGAGCTCTTCACGCTGGCGCGTACTCGATGCCACTGGCGCAGAGCTGGGGACGCTCCTGCGCATCTCTCCCGCCGCTGACGCCGTCGTCGGGTACCAAGGGCCGAGCGATGCGATTGTCGGCTTCGACACGGCTGGAGGCCTGACAGGTCTCACGCTACTCGAGACCTATGACAATGAGGAATACGCCGTCTACCTGCGCGATGACGAGTACTACCGAGCGCAGTTCAAGGGACTCACGCTTGCCGAGCTCGCCGGGCTGGACCCGATCGCCGAGGGGATAGACGGCGTCTCTGGCTCGACCTTAATCAGCGACTCCATCACAGAGGGCATGATCCTCGCCGCGCAGGCCGAGCGCGCCTCCTCCAAGAAGCTGACTCTCGAGTGGCTGCCGCGTGACTGGGGCACTGCCCTCGTGATCTTGCTTGGTGCAGTGATCGGCATGACCTCTCTGCGCTCCAACGAGAAGCTGCGCACCGTCTTCCTGTGCGTGCTAGTCGGCTACCTAGGCTTCGTAAATGGCGACATGCTCTCCCAGGCGCTGCTCGTCGGCTGGGCTCAGCACGGTGTCCCGTGGCGCACTGCCAGCGGCCTCGTCCTCCTGACCTTCGCCGCCTTCCTGATCCCACTCGCGACTAAGCGCAATCTCTACTGCTCCCATCTCTGCCCCCACGGCGCCTTGCAACAGCTCGTGAAGAGGCGCATCCCTTGGCAGCCCAAGGTCCCCAAGAGAGTCGTCCGCCTCCTGCGCCGGCTACCACTCGCGCTGCTCGCTGTGAGCGTCATCGTCCCCATGACAGGCGCCGCCTTCAGCCTAGTCGACATCGAGCCCTTCGACGCCTGGGTCTACTCCATCGCCGGCTGGCCGACCCTCGTCATCGCCGCCGTCGGGCTCGCCGTATCGCTCTTCATCCCGATGGCCTACTGCAAGTACGGTTGCCCAACAGGCGCGCTGCTTGAGTTCCTGCGCTTCAACGCCAAGAGCGGCGAGTGGTCGAACAGAGACTGGGCTGCACTTGCGCTCCTTGGCGTTGCGGCCTGCCTGATGAGCTGAGCGGGAGCGGCCTCAGCCGCTTACCTCAATCTAGTAGGGCTGTAGCAGCTCCTGCTTGCCCTTAAGCGCCATCAGCGGGAGGGCCTCGTAACGATAGAGGGCCTGCGCCAGGTCGTGTATCGCGGGACGAATCACGATTTCGGCCCCCTTGGCGGCCTGCGACCCAATGCGCTTTGCGGTGTTCAGCGTGACACCGATGACGTTGCAGCCCTTTCATTGCGGACTCCCAAGCTTCCCCACGGCGACAGGGCCAGAGTGGGGTCCGAGCCTCGTCGTCTACAACCCGAGCAAGTCAGAGGTCACACGAACGCTCCTCGTCGACCCCAGATACTCAGGACTGAAGGGGCACGGCCAGGTGTCCACGGGGACGGGTCACGTCAGGCTTCCCCCTCAATGCGCAGCCTGTGCTAGGGGCTTAGGAGGATTCTTCGTATCTGAGAGTCCAACCACCAATCGTGGGGATGAATTGAGATCCCGCTTCAAGAACATCGTGATGGGCAAGGCCCTCGTGCATCCACTTGAGCATGGAGTCCCGATCCCTGCAAATCAGGCCCACGTTCTTGAGAATCGCCAGCACGCCGCCGGTGGAAGCAGCCGCACGTGCCGGTAGAAGTCTTGCCGCGGAACGCAGGCAACGCTCAAAGTAGCGTGCCTGCGTGTGCGCGTGTGCGCGTGTGCGCGTGTCAGCCTAGCGGGCTGGGGCTCTCCCACTGGGACCCGAAGACCATGGCGTCCAGGGCCATGCGCTCGCGGGGCGCGCGTTCGCGCTCGGCTAGCTCCTTGGGCAACTGCTCCGGTACGCCGGGAAAGCCGATAGCTAGCATGGCTAGCGGTTCGAATCCTGCGGGAACTTGGCAGAGCTCGCGCACACGACCCGCGTCAAAGCCACCCATCTGGTGCACGGCTAGACCTAGAGCCTGGGCCTGCAAGCTCAGGTTGCCGGTGGCGCTGCCGGTGTCGTACTGGGCCCAAGCATTGGGTTTGCCGTTGTGGGCGAAGCTGGTCTGGGCCAGGGCTACTACGAGCACCGGCGCACGGGTGGCCCAGCTTGCGTTGGCTTCTACCAAGCAGCTGGCCAAGCGTTCGTAGGCGGCCGCATCCTCGCGGGTCGCCAACAGATAGCGCCAGGGCTGCGCGTTGAAGCACGAAGCGCCCCAACGGGCCGCCTCGAATAGGGATCCTAATTCTTCGCGCGGCACAGGCCGGTCCGCGAAGGCGCGCGGGCTCCAGCGCTCGGCGATCAAGTCGTGAATCGGAAATTGAGTATCAGCAGAGGGGGTCATGGGATTGGTCTTAGGGAAGATCGAAGAAGACGAATTCGGCAGCTTGGACGCCCTCGAAGTGCAGCAGCGATTCCGCATCGATCGCCGCTCCATCGCCGGGGCCAAAGGACATGCCGTTGAGTGTTAGGGAACCGCGCGCTACGTGCAGCCAGCCCTTGCGGCCGGAGCCCAGCTCGAGCTGAGCCGACTCGCCCGCGTCTAAGAGGCCGGCGTACAGGCACGTGTCCTGACCGATGGTCAGGGCACCATCGCGCCCGTCCGGAGCCACTACTAGTCGAATCTGGCCCTGGCGCTCGGCCAGGGGAAAGTGCGCCTGCTCATAGCGTGGGGCGCGCCCGAGCTCGGCCGGGCGGATCCACATCTGCAGCAGGGAGGTGGGCTGGTCCGACTGCACGTTGAACTCGCTGTGGGTCACGCCGCTGCCAGCGGACATCAATTGCACGTCCCCAGAACGCATCTCGGAGCCGTTGCCCATGTTGTCCTTGTGCCCCAGCGCGCCGCTGAGCACGTAGGTGATGATCTCCATGTCCTCGTGCCCATGAGTCCCGAATCCGCGAGCGGCGGCGATGGTGTCCTGGTTGAGCACGAGCAACTTGGAGAAGCCGCTGAATTGTGGGTCCCAGTAGCCGGCAAAGGAGAAGGAATGGTAGGCGTCCAGCCAACCGTGTTCGGCGTGGCCGCGAGCCTGGGAGGGTCGCTTGGTGATCATGTAGTGCTCCTATGTGCAAGGTGGATCGAGACTCAGTGCTGGGCGTCGAAGACCTAGGCCTGCTCGCGCTGGACCAGCCAAAGATCCATGGACCAGCGGCCAGCTCCAACGAGGGCCAAGGCCAGAGCGCTACCGATCATCAGCAGGTGGTACTCGAAGCCCTCGCCCGCTTGGGATCCGCCCCAGTTCATGAAGAAGCCGTACTGGGCGTGGACGGTGGCCACAGCACCCAGCATCAGGCCCACAAAGCCCAGGCTCACCAGGCGGGTCCCGAGGCCGAGCAGCAGGAGCAGGGGACCTATCAGCTCGAACAGGATGATGCCTGCCGCTAGGGGACTGGGCAGGCCGACGGACTCGGTCAGGAAGCCCATGGTTCCCGTCCAGCCATAGCCCCCGAACAAGCCGAGCGCCTTCTGCGCGCCGTGGGGCAGCATGACCAAGGCGAGGGTCAAGCGCAGGGCCACAGGCGCAAGCTCGTTGCGGGTGCGCAGAAGCGGCAGCCAAGTGCTGGCATCGGGGGTAGGTGAGTTAGTGGTCATTGTTTGACTAGTCATGTTTTGGTCCGGTTGGAAGGAGATCAGGTAGGGGGGACGCATCAGCTGAGGCTGTTGCGGACTTTATCGAGTAGGCGGATCAGGTCGCGGGTCTCGCGCTGGGTGAGGGCGTCGAGCAGCTGTTCGTCGAGCTCATCGACGGCCTTGCCCAGGGAGCGCAGCAGCTGCAGGCCTTCCGGGCTGATGCTGACGAGCACCTGGCGCCGGTCGCTTTCGGCGCGTACGCGCTGCACCAGCTGCTTGCGCTCTAGGCGATCGATCATGCGCGTGATGCCTGGGGTGCGCTCGATCATGCGTGCTGCGATCTCCAGGGTCGGCAGGCCTCGCTTGCCCGCCCCGCGCAGGATGCGCAGCACGTTGTACTGCTGCGGTGTCAAGTCGCCGCGGCTGCTGAGCAGGTCCTGCAAGGGCCAGCGCAAGCGCTCGGTGGTGAGCAGCAGGGCGATCAGCGCCTCCTGCCCCACTGAGCGGAAGGGCTTGGTCTGTTGGATGGCGTCCTGGACGGACGTACCGGATTGTCGCTGCGGTTTGCTCACGGGGGGACTATCGGGCTATTTAGGTGACTAGTCAATTATATACCTGTGAATATCTGCCTAAGGTGGAGCATGGCTCGCTGCCGGAGCGACCGCCGGTGGGTCTGCAGGGAGCTTCAGGTGGAGGAGGAGTCTGCGGATGTCCGGCGGATTGGTGATGAAGGCAATCAGTTTGCGTCTCCCGCCGCAGTGCGTGCAGTGCGTGCAGTGCGTGCAGTGCAGGACGCCGATTTGGACGACGCGGCGCATTAACGCAGACCAGCTGTAGGGGCCCGAGCTTCGTGATGGGGGAGCGGGGGAGCGGTGGAGCGGTGGAGCGAGGGAGCAGGGGAGCTGCGGGCTGCCTTGTATTCCACTGCCGCCTTGTATTCCGCTAGGGCTTGCAGAGGAGGCGTAGCCTGGGCAGCTGTTGCTTTGACTCTGCTTTCCGCTTGGGCGGGGGACAGATCCAAGGGTGGGGGAGAAGGCACGATCATGTCGCGCCAGGTAGAGGCTGGTGCGAGCACGCCGTGGTAGCAGGCCAGGTGCACGCCGGGCCTGGGTACGAGGGCGGCGAGGCGCTCGATGAAGGTGAGCGGGGCCCGAAGACGAAGTGGGTGGGGTAAGCCGTGGTCCGCCGAAGGCGGATTGCAACGCCCCACTGCGGCGCTGCAATCCGCCTACGGCGACCACGGTTTACCGTTACCACGGCGTACTCGCACCCGCATCGACCTGGCTCGACTTGAACGTGCCTTTGCCCTGCCTACCAGAGCCCTTCACACCGGCGCAGGGGGAGGGTGTAGCTAGTTCGGACTGCGGGGCTGACACCTCGCTCGACTGGGCTTCTTCTTGGGCCCATAGCGGATCGACGCTTGGTGACCCGACTGCGCTAGAGAATGGGAGGCATACAAACTTGAGCATGCCCCCCTTTACTCCAACGGACTACCTCAAGGGCAGAAGGTCGCCGTCAAGCCGTTGCTGGTGTTGAAGCCGGAACCGCCGCCGGCGGGGTCGCGGAACCAGAACTGGAAGCTCCACGTGGAGCCCGCCGTGATCTGCCCGGATGGGGCCGGAGGCATGCTGATGTCGAGATTCCAGGTGGCGACGCCCAGGGCATCGGTGGCGATCACCGAGAGGCGATGTAGCGGTCCTGCCACGCACAGGAAACCCGGGCCGAAGGGCGTTTGCTGTTCGCCGGGTCCATAGAAGTAGAGACCGTTCTGGCCCGAGGGGCAGAGGCTGGTGGTCAGGACCAAGTTGTTGGCAGTGACGCTAGCGTTCCCCGAGGACGACATCGTGGCCGCGAAGCCCGTCGAGTTGGCGACCGAATTGCAGAACGTGTTGATGACGCAACCCGCGGTCCCGGCTGCTTCAGCAACGGCCGCGGCAGCGTCCACACGGCCCCATCCGGTGCGTAAATCAAACCCGGACGCGCCGATGTCGATCGCCGTGTCTTTCATGATCTGGGCGACCTCCGACGGAGTCAGCGCGGGATTGGCCGAGAACATCAATCCGGCGATTCCGGCGATGCAGGGCGAGGAGAAGGAGGTCCCGCTGGCCGCCGTGTAGCCATTGCCGAGGTTGGTGCTCAGGATGTTCTCACCAGGAGCGCAGACCCACACCTGTGGGCCACCACTCGAAAAACCCGAGACCAGCCCAGTGTTGCCGGTGGACCCGATGGCCACGATGTCGGCGAGCCTGGCGGGGTAGCCGACATTGTTGGTGCCGCCCGAGTTGCCTGAGGCGGCATTAATCCAGACGCCATTGCCGTTGACAGCGTAGTCAACGGCCGCGTCGATAGCGGGCGAAGAGCCAACGCTGAGGCTCAATGTGATGATGCGCACGCCTTTGTCGGCCGCATAGATGATCGCGTCGTCCAGGACGGCTCCGTTCGGGGCCGCAGCACCGACCGGGCAAGGGATGATCGTGCACCCGTTATTGGCGCCGATGCCCCCGGCGACCCCGGCGACACCGATGCCGTTGTCCGTGCGTGCAGCGACGACGCCGGCGACCAGGGTTCCGTGGCTCGTGCTTGTGACGACATCGTTGTCATTGCCATCGAAGTCCCAACCGTAGAAGTCGTCGATGAAGCCGTTGCCATCGTCATCGACGCCATTGATGGGGTCGGCCAAGTTCTCGTAACGGTTCGGCGCCAGGTCGGGGTGAAAGATGTCCGTACCGCTGTCGAGGACGGCGATCAGGACGGACGGATCCCCGGTCTGGATGTCCCACGCCGCTTCGGCACCGATGTCCGCGCCGACGGTTCCGCCGCCCTGACCGGTGTTGTTCAAGGCGTACTGCTGCGGGTAGAGCGGGTCGTCAGGAGTCTCGACCCAGCGGCCCTGGGTGTTGACGGTGACGAACCTGAACAAGCCGGTGGCCTCGAGCGCGCGCGTCATCTGCACGGGGTCTTGACCCGCATCGAGGTGCAAGTCCGAGATGCCGAGACGGTTGGTCCGCAGCACGCTGAGATCCGCAACCAATTGCGCGAGCGGGCTGCCCTCCGCAGTCAAGTGCAGGCCCAACTGTTCAAGGCTCACGATCGGGGCACGCCAGCGCAAGCTGATCACCTCGGTATCGACCAGGTAGGTTTGGCCATCGGCGTTCCTCTGCAGCCACTGACCCTCTTCTTTGTACAGCCCGCCTTCGGCTTGTTGAGCGAAAGCAGCCGGAGAGAGAAGCAGCGCAAAGACACAGATGCGAGCGGATCGAGACATGGATTTGGAGGGGGTATAGGTGTGGGAAGTCCCGAAGGTATCAATTCCGCGTGGGAGAGGCCCAGCGATTGTCTAATCGGGTCAACCTGGTCTTCAAGCGTTGACTGACCCGATCATGCGAATCTAGCCGCTTGCGTCTGCTCTGACCTCTCCAGTTGCTGCCCAACAGACCGAATGGCCCCCACTGGCGAGGCCCTCAAAGGGACGGAATTTCTGAGGACGAGGGTTGGTCGACCGAAGGAAGGGCCGAGCCTGGCGTGATGGGTTCCCTTCGCAACGGCCCACTGGAGCGTTGCAATCCGCCATCGGCGGACCACGACTTTCCCCTACCGCGGCGTGCTACCGCGGCGTGCTAGCACCAGCCTCTACCTGGCGCGACGTGATCGTGCCTTTACCGTCCCTAGCAGAGTCCCCCAGAGGATAGCCCCTCGCCGCGATCAACATGTTCTTCCTCCTCATGTCCGTGTCCTACTCTCATCACCGTCTGTCTCGTCGGGCTGGTCCTCGTATTACTGGTGGTCTTGGCTCTGGCTGGGCTCTTCTCAGGTGGCGAGTGAGGGTTGGCCGCGGGAGGTCGCCAGAGGCCACGGACGCGCGCCCTGTAGCTGCCACAGAGCAGCCACCCGTCTCATCACGAAGGGACTCAAGAGGCGTGCCGGACTCGCCATGGAAGTGTAGGGTGCTCGAGAACTAGCACCTCCGAACCCACTACCCCTCTCCGGCATTCGCCGGCCATGTCCCTTGAGCGATCTACAGGTTGGCTTCCTCGGCGCAGGCGATATCTCCAGCTTGCACGCACAGGCCATATTGGACACACCTGGCGCGACCTTGCGCGGGCTCTGGAACCGCACGCACGAGCGTGGGGAGCAGCGCGCCGCCGAGTTTGGTTGCAAGCAATACGAGACACCAGAGGAGCTCGTAGCCGATCCTGAACTGGACGCGGTGCTGGTGCTCACGAATATGGAGACGCACGTGGCCTATGCCAAGCTAGCCATGGCGGCTGGGAAGCACGTGCTGGTTGAGAAGCCGGTCGCCAGCTCGGTCGCCGAGCTGGAGGAACTGGTGGCCGCGGCCAAGCTGGCCGGCGTGCGCTGCATGCCCGTCCACAACTACATCTACGAGGCGGGCCTGGCGCGCACGCGTGCGTTGATCGACAAGGGCAAGCTCGGCGATCTGGTGGCCATCTACGTGCTCTACAACATCCACCACCCCGAGTCCGTCGCCAAGCGCTATCCGGGGGTCATCCGTCAGATTCTGACCCACCACTCCTACATCTTGCTCTACCTCGCTGGCCAACCGCGCAGCGTGAGCGCGATGAAGGCCACGGTGAACGACGGCAGCGTGCCCCAGGAAAACTTGGCCATGGCCACGCTTGAATTGGAATGTGGCGCTCTGGCCCACCTGGAGGCCAACTTTGCCTCCGACGATCACGCAGGTGATCCCTGGACCTGCATGATCAAGGTGATCGGTACCAAGGGCGCAACGCGCTTCAGTTACCGAGACTGGGTGGAGAACACCCCAGCGGTCGTGCACTCGCAGACCTACTCCGCCTACCCAGGCTCGATCGCCAACACGACACGCTTCTTCCTCGACGATTGTGTCGGTCAGGGAAGCGCCCCGCTCTCTACCCTCGAGGATGCGATAACTTGTCAGCGCATCATCGAGGCTTGCGAACTCTCGGTCGCAGAGCGCCGTGTCGTCGACCTGGGGTAGCTCCCCAGCTGCGGGCAGAGTGGCGCGTGGCGGCCACGGTCCAAAACCAAGGCACAGTAGCTGACCCTCGGTTGCTGCTGTCCAGCCTCGAGCAGCAGCAACCGTCGAGCGACCTAGATCGTCTGGTACCGCGGAACCACTAGCCTTTCGCCGTCCTTGAGCGCCGACTGGTGTGCGACGATGCCAGGAACGGTCATGTTGAGTGACGCCGCAATATCGACCAAGGGAGAGCGGTCCAGCAGGAGCGCGGTGATGAACTCCTCAGTCAGGTAGGCGTGCGAACCACCGTGGGCGCTGGCATTCACTCCCGGGGGAGGCGCTGGTTTGGCCAGATCGATGGAGAGCTTTTCCAGCTCGCCCGCGGGCCCAAACTGCGTGCCATTCATCTGGCCGCGCTCACCGCGCACATGTCCGTTCTCGCCGTGCGATCCACGTGTGCCCCAGCAAAGATTGATGCGAGAGGCGCCCGTCCTCTTGGCGCTCATTCATCAAGGCCCACTGGGAGCAGATCGCGGCCATGGACTTCCTCACGGCCGAGGTCTGGACTCCCGTGGGATTGAAGACTTATTACGTCCTGTTCGCCATCGACCTCAAGAGCCGCCGCGTCAACATCTGCGCAATCACGCGACAGCCGAATGAAGCCTTTATGGCTCAGGTCGCACGTGACCTGACCGACTGCGTGGACGGTTTCCTAATGAACCATCGCGTGCTCATTCGCGATCGCGACTGCCTGTTCACGGCAAGATTCACGAGCGCGCTTGAGGGCGCTGGCGTGAGAAACGTGCTCACGCCAGTGCGAGCGCCCAACTGCAACGCCTACGCGGAACGCTTCGTGCTCACGATCAAGTCAGAGTGCCTAGGCAAGCTGATCCTCTTTGGCGAGGGATCACTGCGCCGGGCCTGCAATAAGTTTGTCGAGCACTACCACACCGAGCGTGCACACCAAGGGCTTGGCAATCTGCGCGCCGTCCGCAGTGCGGCAGTCGGGAGCGGTGGAGTGGAATGTGCGGAGCGCCTTGGCGGCATTCTCAAGCACTACCTTCGGGCAGCGTAAGCCTGAAGCGTCGGCTCGGACCAACGGTGGCAGTGGGGGAAATGTGCACTCACTTTGCCTTGGCCCCGAAAGGGGCGGGATCTGGCCCATCCTGGTCTCCGAACACAGCGCCAAGTCCCGATGATTGGCGACCTTGGGGGACGGCCTAGTTTTTGGACAGGGCGGGCAAGGATTGTCTTCCGGTCGTCCAGGAGCACCGTGCTCGGGTGGCCGAGGTATTGGTTGGGTTTGTCAATGTCCTTGGCGACGACGGTGTGAAATGAGGCTTGGTCGCTGAGATCGACGACTGGAATCGTGTAGTTTCTTGGCGGAGCGCTCTGGTCCTGGACACGGCTTTCTGGTGCGGCTAGGAGCAGAGGTAGTGCGCAGAGCACGGGGAACCGACAGGTGTGGATGACGGTGAGCATTTCGCGGACATGGTAGAGCTGTGGCTGACTCTCCGTCTAGGGGGCGTCCAGCTCACCCTAGGTCCCCTATAATCCACCCCATGCCCAGCTCCCGGCTCGCCCCCCCCCCGCCACGCTCACCTATGGCTCGCCCCTCTTGGTGCCTCCTGCTGCCCATCCTGGCCCTGCTTTCCTTCGGCAGTGGAGCTCCCAAGATCGAGTGGAGCGAGTCGTACGACGCCGCCCTCGCGCAGGCAGCGGAGGAGGGCAAGGTGATCTTCGTCGCGACCTCCATCGCGGACGAGGCACGGTGCGAGCACTTCGCGAAAGTGGTCTACCGCGACAAGGCCGTTCTGGTCTGGACGAATCGGACGGTCAACGTCATGGGGTGCGTGTCGGAGCACAAGAAGAAGAAGGAGTGCCCCAAGTTCCCGGGCTCCACATGCGAACAGCACCGCCGCATTGAAGCCGAACTTCGCGAACGCCTGATCCTCGTCAACGACAAAGAGGTCGCGGCCACGCCCCAGCACTTGTGGCTGACGCCCGAAGGGAAGTTGTTGTTCTCGGTGCCGTTCGAGATGACGGCCGACGAATTGTCCTGGTGCTTCACTGCCGCCCATCGAATCGTCGACCCCAACTCGTTCCAGAAATTCACCGAGGACGCTCGGCCGCCCCGGCGCCTGACGTTCGGTCGCTCGTGGTCGCCCGTCCCCGGCGACGAGCTTGCGCGAGGCTTGCTCCCGACGGAGCTCGCTGAGGATCTAAAGAAACTGAAGACGAGCCGCGGCGGGGGCCAAGTGCCCCTTTGGTTGAGCGTGCTCTTCACAGACGAGGACAAAGCCGTCGATCATGCGCGCACCGAGCTCGGTGGCAGCCTGAGCTGGGTCGGCGGAGGGATCACCAAGAACACGGTGCGATTCATTGGCGCCACCGCACCACAGAGCTTCCACACAGTCGTCGCCGAGTTCCAAGGCAGTCGGGACAGCTCGATCCGTCGCGAAGTCGCGGTCGCCTACGAACAACTGGCTGCGGATAAGTCCCTGCCCTCCGTTCTGAAGGGTCTCTCCGGCGAAAAAAATCCCAAGCTCGTTCCTGCCTGGCTACGCGCCGTGGGCGCTTGCGGCTTCGGGAACAAGAAGGCACGCAGGGCTCTGCTCAAAGCGTGCAAGAACGACGAGGATGACGTCTCGCGACGCAATGCCCTCATCGCGTTGGGCTCGATGGACCGGCGGGATGACATCCGCGAAGCCCTGACGGATGGGCTCGCTTCCGACGACAGCCTCGACCGGATCGCCGCTGCCTGCGGGATGGCGCTCGCACGCGACCCGCTTCACGAAAAGGCCTTAAAGGAAACGATCGCGGACTGCGCGGATGCGAAAGAAAAGGGACACCTCCAGACCGCGCTGCACGTGCTGCTCGGTGCGGACGCGGCCGCGCTCAAGCCAATTGCGGTGCTCGCAGCTGGAGACCAGATCACGAGGGAACGCCTGTTCTTCGGGGAGATCACGGCCCCGGTCGCGCCTGAGAAGGATGAAGAACCTGATGCCACGGACCCCCCTGCACCCGAGGGCGAAGATCAGGAAGACGGAGGCGAATAGCTTCTGTCCGTGCGCGGCGTTCGCCCCGCCTCAGTCCTTGTTATCGAAGCGCCAGATGATCTTCTGCCCTAGGTGGTGATTCTTCTCTCCGGTCTCGACGACCTCGCCTGAGGCGCAAAGACGAATCACCTTGCGCCAGAACGCAATCGCACGCGGCGCTGACGGGTAGGTGCCGACCTCCCACGTGCCGCGGTGCCGAGCGATGCCCTCTTGCGCCGTACGCAGCGCGGCACCGCTGCCACGGAACGCGCGCTGAATGAAGAACTCGGGCCCTTTGAAATTCCTGCCCGCCGGATTTCGTGCGTCAATCTGGTTTATGCACCAACGCTGAGAAAGAAGAGTGGTTGCATTTGAAGGGCCTCCCGGCCAGGCCCTTCATCACTTCGTCCGGAACGCGTCACGGCCATGCTGTCAGAGCGCTAGCTCGGCGGCGAGACAAAGCTTGCGTAGGACTGCTCGGCTAGGCCGAACCATTGAAAGGACTCGTTCTTGAAGCTCTCCCAAGAGGCCAGGATCTTGGCGTAGCCTGCGTCGCCGGCAGCTGCATCGGAGAGCAGCTGCCGCGAGGCTTCACGGGCTCCCTTTAGCAGGTCATCGCTAAAGCGCACGAGCTCACTGGTGGATAGGAAGTACAAGGGGCCTCATCGAACACCCGAGCGCTTCGCCGCGGTCCGATGACCCGGTCACCTAGCCAGGACCCCTGCTCCCTCGCCCCCGCACCCAGCCGAACTCCCTCCCGCTCGCGCCTTGCGACCCATCACCCGGTCCACCCTGGCCGCAGCAGCTACACCTTCACCGCGCACCGGCCTACAGGGCGGGCACTACTGAGGCTTC
>JBLIOL010000019.1:0-31253 GCA_047639615.1 Planctomycetota bacterium
ATGACCGACCCCTACGCGCGTCGTCGCGAGGGCCCCCGTGGCCGCGGTGGCCCGCGCCGTGGAGGATCCCGTGGTGGCGGCTACCAAGGCGGCGGACACCGTGAAGGCGGCTACCAAGGCGGTGGACACCGTGAAGGCGGCTACCAAGGCGGCGGACACCGAGACGGCGGCTACCAAGGCGGCGGAAACCGAGAAGGCGGCTACCAAGGCGGCGGGCACCGAGAGGGCGGCTATCAAGGCGGCGGAAACCGTGAAGGCGGCTACCAAGGCGGCGGGCACCGAGAAGGCGGCTATCAAGGCGGCGGAAACCGTGAAGGCGGCTACCAAGGCGGCGGGCACCGAGAAGGTGGCTATCAAGGCGGCGGAAACCGTGAAGGCGGCTATCAAGGCGGCGGGCACCGAGAGGGCGGGCACCGTGAAGGCGGCTATCGCGATGGCGGACACCGGGACGGTGGTGGCTACCGCGACGCAGGATCCCATGAAGGCAGCCCCCGTGGACGAGGGCCCCGTGGTGGCGGACCGCGACGTGGCGGCCCGCGTAGGGGGGGTGGATCCCGAGGTGGCCGCGGCGGACCCCGTCGGGGCGGCTCGCGCTAGACCTGGCGGGTCTGGGGAAGCAAACTGCGCAGGATCCTTCCTCCTATTAGCTCCCCACAGACCATGACCCACACGCCCAAGATTGGCGTTCTAGGAGGCTCCGGCCTCTACGATCTCGAAGGCCTCGAGAACGTGAGCAGCACCAGCCTCTCGACTCCCTTCGGAGCGCCGAGCGACGATTATGTCACCGGCACCCTAGACGGAGTCGAGATGGTGTTCCTGCCGCGTCACGGCCGCGGACATCGCATCTCGCCTTCTGAAATCAATTACCGCGCGAACATCTGGGGCATGAAGAGCCTCGGTGTGACCCAGCTGGTCTCAGTCTCCGCGGTGGGATCCATGCGCGAGGATGTGGAGCCCGGGCACTTCGTGGTGATCGACCAATTCGTTGACCGCACGCGTCATCGCAAGGACACCTTCTTCGAAGGCGGTGTGGTCGCTCACGTGATGTTCGCCGATCCCGTTTGCCCGGTGGTGCGCCAGGCGCTGGTCAGTGCCTGCGGCACAGCCGGCGTGACCTCTCACGACGGCGGCGCCTACCTGTGTATGGAAGGTCCGCAGTTCTCCACGCGCGCCGAGTCCAAGACCTACCGCGGCTGGGGCGTGGACGTGATCGGCATGACGAACCTGACCGAGGCCAAGTTGGCGCGCGAAGCGGAGCTCTGCTACGCGACCGTGGCCATGTCCACGGACTATGACTGCTGGCACGAGGGTCACGACGACGTGACCGTCGAAGCGATCCTGGCGGTCATGGCCAAGAACGTGGGCAACGCCAAGGAAGTCATCCGCCACGTTGTGCCCGCGCTCGCTGCGGCGAGTACTTCGGATGGACCGGGCTGCGGTTGCGGCTCGGCCTTGGCCGGAGCGATTCTGACCGCACCCGACGCCATTAGTTCCGAGGCTCGCACACGCCTTGGACTCTTGATCGATCACCGCATCGGCTAACCTGGGTTATTCATGAATGCACCCAGCCTGCTGCCTTGGCTCCTGCTCGGCGGCCTAGTCGCCTGTGCCTCGGGACCGGACTATCAAGACGGCCGTGACTACGGCGGTCAATCCCGGGCCCAGCACAATGGACCCATGGTTAGCGTGGGGCAAGAGGGGCCGCGGCGCTTCGTCCCGGCCCTGCTGGAGGCATTTGGGCAGCAGCATGCCTTCGAGGTCTGCGCCCAGATCGACGGCCACTATCGCGAGCCGGGAAACGTGGGCTACGAGGCCGCCTTGGACCTGGTGGAGCGGGAACTGCGCGCGGCGGGCTTTGGCCGCATGCCGGGTTGGACCGTGCGCATGCTGGAGACGCCCATGCGAGGTCCAGCGTGGACGCCCCTAGGGGGTAGCTTGGTATTGCACACGGAGAGCGGTACGCAGCAGAGCTTGCATAGCTTCGAGCAGCCGGGCGATATGGATCGCTGCATGCTGCCGACCCACGCGCCATCCGGGGATGTACGCGGACCGATCGCCCTGGAGCTTGAGGCCGTGCGCCCGGGCGACGTGTTTGTCACGGACCAGAGTCTGCGACGCGTGCTCAAGGCTGCGCTCAAGCGCGGAGCGGCGGCGGTGCTCAGCTGCCGCTTGCAGGAGATCTGCGTCGACCCCACCGGCGAGGAACGTCACTTGGACGCCATCGCCTACGGTGCCGTCGGGCGCGGCACGACCGTACCCGTAGGATTCATTAGCCCGCGCAGCCTGAGCGCAATTCGCGACGCAGGTGCAGGCGCGCAGTTGCACTACACCGCCAAGGTGCACTGGGAGGAGCGACCCCTACGCACTCTGGTGGCCGAGATCGAAGGCGTTCAATACCCGGACGAATTGGTCACCATCGTGGCCCACGTGGATGAGCCCGGTGCCTGCGACAACGCCACGGGGGTTGCGGGTCTGGCGGAGGTCGCCTGCGCCATGGCGCGCGCCAGTGAGCAGGGCGCGTTCCTGCGGCCGAGGCGCAGCCTGGCTCTGGTTTGGGGCGAGGAGTTCGGTGGAACGCGCGCCTTCCTGGCTCAGAGCAAGCGCCGGCCCATCGCCGGTTTCTCCTCGGACATGACCGGCTCGAGCGAGGCGCGCACGGGCGCGATCTGCTTGCTGGAACGCTCCCCGGATCCTGGCGCGGTGACGCCCTTGCCGCCGGATGAGCACACCTCCTGGGGCGCGGGCGAGGTGCTGGCGGAGGATCTGAGGCCCAACGGACTCAACGTCATCGTGCGCGCGGCGATGGTGGACGTGGGACTCGTACATGGCGAGTGGACCACCGCCGAACATCCCTGGGAGGGAGGCAGTGACCACGACATCTTCCTGAACATCGGCGTGCCGGGCGTGCTGCTCTGGCACTTCACGGACTTCGCCTATCACACCAGTCTGGACCGCATGGACCATGTGGATGCAGAGGAGCTGCTGCGCACCTCCGTGGCCCTGGGTGCGGCCGGGCTGGCTGTGGCAGATGCGCGACCGGGCGACCTGAAGCGCTACCTGGACTGCCTGGTGCTCGAGCGCCGCCTGCGGCTGAACATGGTGGCCGAGGAAGACGCTGGGGACGAGCTCGCGGCCCTTTGGGAGAACTGGTTCACGGGGTCGCGGCACTGGCTGCGGCGGCTGTGCCTGGGCATGGGCGAGGACGCGGACGTGCTGGGCCAAAGTTCGGCCGGCGCAGGCACGCAGGACGACTGAGCCAGCGCCGAACCACGATTGCTAGCAGCGGATCTGTCCTGGCTGTGCTATCGATTGGGGCATGAGCACACCCACCCTCGGACGGATTGGCAGGCGCGGCTTGCTGGGCGCCACCGCCGCTGCACTTAGCGCACCCGCATGTCTCACCCGTTCCCAAGGCTCTCCGGCGCCTGTCCAGGGCCGCCCGACCCTGGTCGGCTCGGCCAACTGCCTGCCGGGCATGAAGGCCCACTACGCTGAGCTGACCGGCGGAGCGGATCCTCTCGACGTGGCCATCAATGTGGTCAAGGGTGTCGAGGCTGATCCCAATGACATGAGCGTCGGCCTGGGCGGCCTGCCCAACGAGGACGGCGACGTGACCTTGGACTCGGCTGTGATGCATGGCCCGACCCACAACGCGGGATCGGTCAGTCACATCGAGAACATCCTGCACCCGGTGGAGGTCGCGCGCCTGGTTATGGAGCGCACGGACCACGTGCAGTTGGTGGGCAAGGGCGCCTATGAGTTTGCGCGCATGCACGGGCACGAGCATGTGAATCTGCTCACCGACAAGGCGCGCGGCGTGTGGCTGCGCTGGAAGGAAACCATGAGCGAGCGTGACGATCGCTTGCCCGCGCCTAAGAAGGACACCAAGAACGGACAGCTGGTGGACTACATGGGCGAGAAGGTCGCCCTGGAAAGCCTGGCAACCACCAAGCGCTTGACCGGCACGATCCACTGCTCGGCGCTCTCCACAACGGGAACGGTCGGTTGCTGTACGACTACCTCGGGGCTGTCCTGGAAGATCCCGGGAAGGGTGGGGGACTCCTCGATCATCGGTGCCGGTCTCTACTGTGACGCGGAAGCGGGCAGCGCCGGAGCCACGGGGCGCGGCGAGGCCGCCATCCTTTCAGCTGGTAGCGCGATGATCGTTGAGCTCCTGCGCCAGGGCGCTTCCGCTGAGGAGGCGGGCCTCGAGCTACTGGGCCGCGTCACGCGTCAAGCGCAGCGCGCGTCCGCTTGGCAGCCCAGCTTGGTGAATGAGCAGGGCGTGCCCAGCTTCAATCTGCAGTACTACGTGCTCGGTCTGAACGGTGACATTGCTGGCGTTGAGCTACTTGGCAACGGTCGTCGCAAGTTCGCAGTAGCCAATGCGGATGGCGGCGCGCGCCACATGGCGCTGGTGCCGCTGCACCGTTTGTAGTCTCCGCTACCGGTCGCCGCTCTTCGGCAGAGGCTTGCCGAAGAGGGCTGCGTCGAATTCATCCTCGGTCAGAACCCCATCCTGGTTCCGATCGAGGGTGTGGTGCACGGTGCGCACGCGTACGGCGCTAAAGAGCGGCCGCAGCAGCTCCTCCATCTCGTCCAGGCTGATCTGACCATTGTTGTCGAGATCCAGTCGGCGGAAGGAACGCACGGGGCCGTTGATGCGCGGCGGTGCATTAGAGTCCTGGGCGCGTGGCTCGACGGCACCGAAGAGCTCCTCGGCGCTCTTCGCTCCACCGACGACGAGGCCACTGGGCATGGGCACATTACTGGCGGAGACGACTCCGACCAGGCCTTCAAGCCCGGCTAGTTCTTTGACGTTCAGCCGCCCGTCGCCATCTCGATCAAGCCCCATGACCACGCGCTCGGACACTAGGTCGGAGCGGCTGTAGTCGGTCAGCACCGATTTGATTTCGGAAGCGGACAGCATTCCGTCGCGGTCGCGGTCGTAGGCGTTGCGCAGCTGCTCGGGTGTGCGGGTGGGGGCGCCCAAAAGGTCGGCCGGGGGCAGCGGATCGCGGAAGGTGCGCTCGGTGAGAGCGAAGGTGCAGTAGAGCTCGAACTCGGCCAGGTCTACGCGTCCGTCGCGGTCCTCGTCGAAGCGCCGGAAGCGCAAGCGATCGAAGCCCAGGGCGTGGGCTGTCTCGCGATAGCTGACCCAGCCGGAGCCGTTCGCGTCGCTGGTACCAAACCAGCCCATGAGTTGGGCTTCGGTGGGCAGAATCACGTCTGCTGTGCCCTTGCGGCGGCTGCGTTTGGCTCCTGAGGAAGAGCCTGAAGCCAAGTCGATGGCCGGCAGTACTTTCGCCCCTTTCTTGAAGATCTCGAGGTCGGCGACCGCAGGTCCCTTGGTGAATCCACCGCCCTTCTTCTTCTTTTTTTTCTTCACCGAGCGGCGCGAGTTGCCGCGTCGCTGGGGGGCCGGCGCGGAGGCCGGCGCCATGCTCGGAGCGGCGCTTGGAGCCGGGGCGACCGGGGTGGCAGCGCGTGCAGGCAGGCCCAGGACCAGGGCCAAAAGGATCAGCAGTAGGGGACGCATCACGGTGAGAGGATATCGGCCAAGATCGGGCTGGGGCCCCCAGGAACTCCCTGGAACCGGCCGGAAATGCCACGGGCCCCCCCGTAAACGCCTCCTGGGTAGGTGGCGTTACGGGAGGGCCCGAATGGGGCCGGGCGGAACCGGCCTGGCTTCAGCCTAGGAGTGGCGCTTGATCTCGCCCGACTTGAGCTTCTCCTGGTACTCGCCCAGGGCCTTCTTGACCTTGCCGGAGAGGAAGATCACGCCGATGACGTTGGGGAAGGCCATGCCGAGGATCATCAGGTCGCCGAACTCGAGCACCTGCTTGGCGGTGATCACCGAGCCCAGGAAAACGAAGGTCAGGAAGAGGATCTTGTAGGAGCGGCTACTCTTGTCGCCGAAGAGCCAGACCCAGCAACGCTCGCCGTAGTAGGACCAGGAGATCATGGTCGAGAAGGCAAACATGACTACGGCCACGGAGAGCAGGTAGGGGAACCAGCTGACTTCTGAGCCGAAGGCCTTAGAGGTCAAGCCGGCGCCGTTGGCGCTCTCGATGTAGGGCGCAAACATGCCACCGTTCACGGTCGGGTCGTAGGCACCGGTCATGATGATCACCAGGGCGGTCATGGTGCAGATCACGATGGTGTCGATGAAGGGCTCGAGCAGGGCCACGATGCCCTCACGCACGGGATACTCGCAGTGGGCTGCGGAGTGTGCGATGGCAGCGGAACCGACGCCGGCCTCGTTGGAGAAGGCGGCGCGCTTGAAGCCCATGACCAAGACACCCATCAAGCCGCCGAAGCCGGCGGCGGGGTTGAAGGCGCCTTCCCAGATCATGCCTAGGGCGGCCGGAACCTCGCTGGCGTGGTTCATGATGATGTACATGGCCGCGAGCACGTAGAGGGTGCACATGGTCGGCACGATCTTCTCGGCGGTCTCCGCGATGCGCTTCAGGCCGCCCAGGATCACGGCGCCGACGGCGGCGGTCATGATCAGGCCGTAGACCCAGCTGTTGTCGGCGAAGAAGGGCACCGTCTCTTTCAACGCGCCCAGGGACTGGTTGACCTGGAAGCTGTTGCCGCCGGCCAAGGAACCGCCCACGCACAGGATCGCGAAGCTAACGGCGAGGAAGCGTCCGATACCCTTGTGGCCGGCTTCCTTGAAGCCGGTGGAGAGGTAGTACATGGCGCCGCCCATGACGCTGCCGTCGGGGCGCTTGACTTTGTACATCTGCCCGAGGGAGCACTCGGTGAACTTGGAGGCCATGCCCAGAAAGCCCGCGAGGATCATCCAAAGGGTCGCGCCGGGTCCACCGAGGGAGATGGCGATGGCTACGCCCGCGATGTTGCCGAGGCCCACCGTGGCGGAGAGCGCTGCACTGAGGGCTTGGAAATGGGTGACTTCGCCCTCCACCTTGTCGTTCGGATCGTCGTACTTGCCCGCAGTGACTGCGATGGCGTGGCCGAAGAAGCGCAGCTGCACCAGGCCCATACGGACGGTGAAGAAGATCGCGCCGAGCACCAGCCAGAGCACCGCCAGGGGCCAGCCCGTGCGCACGGCCTTGAGGGTGGCCATCTCGTCGGCGCCGGCGCTCGCGCGCGGCACGGTCAGGCTCACGGCGGAGGTGGAGAAGTCGAGGCCTTCGCGCTCGGCCAGGGCGATGAGCTCGTCAACCTTGGACTTGAGCGCTGCGGGGTCGGCGGCCAGGGCCGGATCGAAGCCTTCCAAAGTGACTGAGCTACCGCCCAGGTCGTAGAAGAAGAACCCGGCGACGAAGCCGTTCACGCTGGCCATCACCCGGTCGATCGACTCCTGCCAGTCGGCGGCCTCGGCCTGCGGCACGTCCACCTTGGCCGAAGCCGTGTCGGCGCGGCCGTCGAGGCTGGCTTTGAGGGAGGCCGCGAGGGCACTTTCCCGGTCCTTGATCGCAGCAGCGGCCGCATCAGCAGCGTTGGCCGCGATCGTGGAGTCGGCCAGGGGAATTTCCGCGGCCGGAGCGTCGGTGTCCTGGAGGGGGGCGGTGATGCCCTGGGGGGCACACAGGAAGAGGGCGATGGCGGCGAGCGCCAGACGCAGTTGGATCCGCATGGTTGTTGGACGGCAGGTTGCGGACTGGGCCGCGATTGGGGCGTGGCATTCTGCCCCAGCACGAGGCATTGGTGCAAACCAACCTGCCTCAAGGGCTAGTTTCTGTGTGTGCGGCCGAGCTAGGCCCCTGGATAGCACCTCGGACCCGGGAGGATAATATTGGGGCAGGACGAGGCGTTTCCAGCGAAGGCGACGCTACTAGGTACGTACACATGGGTCGCAAGGCGGCCCCCCCATGAATCCCATCCCCACAATTGTGCTGCTCACCGCGGCCTGGACAGCCACGGCCCAAGACGGCGCCAAGGCCGAGCCAAGCCACGACTTGGATAACCTCTCCGCTCTGGCCGGCTCCATGGCCAGCCAGGTGGCCGAATTACGCGGGAAGGCATTCCTCAAGGATGTGCATATCGAAGTTGCAGATCGGGCAACGTTCCTCTCCTACGCCCGCCGGCGAATGGATGAACTGCATGGGGAGGATCGCATGCACCATGACCAGGCGGTGGCGCGGGTCTCAGGCCTGGTGCCCATCGAGATGGACTTGCAGCAGGTGCTCCTCGAGGTGCTGGCCGAGCAGGTCGGCGGCTTCTACGAGCCCACCAGCGGCACCTTCTTCGTGATGGAGGGCACGGATCCGGACCTGACCAAGATCATCATGGCCCACGAGCTGGCTCATGCCCTGGACGATCAATACCACGATCTCGATGGCGTCGATCGCCGACTGAGCGCCAACAGCGACGCCCTGCTCGCGCACCACGCCGTGGCCGAGGGGAGTGCTCAAGTGCTGATGTTCAGCTGGCTGATGAAGAACATCGCCAACCTCGATCGCCAGGCCCTCGCCGATGCCCAGGCCAACCTGGACACGACGGCCCTGCGCAATGCGCCTCCCTATGTGTGGAAGCCGCTGCTCGCGCTCTACAGCCAAGGCCAAGCCTTCCTCGAGCGCCGCGCTACGCCCTCGATCGTTCCGCGCTCGGCCAACATGGCCGACCTCGAACAGGCCTTCACCCAACTGCCCACATCCACCGAGCAGATCCTGCACCCGGTCAAGTACTGGGATCCCGAGCGCTTCGACGAGCCCGTCACCGTTGAGCTCAAGCTCGACGCCCTCCCCGAGGGCTGGTGCGCGAGTCTCGAGGACACCTTCGGCGAGTTGATGCTCGCGATCCTCACCGAGCCCCTAAACGAGCGCCACGGCCTGCAAGCCTCGCCCCTGGCCATGGTCGCGCAGCGCTACACCTCCAACGCCGCTGCCGGCTGGGGCGGCGATCGTTATGTGCTCCTCGAGCACGAGGGCGGCCACATGCTGCACCTATCCTCCGTCTGGGACCGTGCGGAAGACGCCGACGAATTCGCCCTGGCCCTCAGCGACCTCTCGAAAGACCTCGAGACCGAGCGCAAGGCAGGTCTCGACGAAGGCCTACACGGCTACCACCTAAACCGCGTCGACGAACTGCGCGTCGACTGGAGCATCTGGTACCAAGTGCCCGACGCCACCGCCCAGCAAGCCATCGCGACGATTGGTTAAGGGCCCAGGCGCTCTTGTACCTGACCCCTTAACCAAACGCGCGTGGGCGTTTGCGGCGTAGGCCGCCGGCTACGCGGCCGGTGAAGAGGAAGGTGCCTTCGATGCGCCAGCCGGGGCGCGGGCTGGGGAGGCCGTCGCGGCGGAGTTGCCAGGGGGAGAGGAAGATCAGGAGCGGGCGCTCCGGGGCGTCGCAGACGCACAGTTCCACGGTCTCGCCCGTCAGGCGGTTGTGCATGCGCTTGGTGGAGATCACGCGCAGGGAGAGATCGGAGCAGCCGCCGGGGCTGTCGGCGTCGCCGACGGGGGAGACGTAGGCGCCGCGCGGGCGCTCGAGAATGCCCGCGTGGGAGACGCCGGCGTTGGGGCCGATGTAGGTCACGTCGAGGGCGAAGCCGGCGACGCTGATGGCGAGTACGTGGCCGGGGTCTAGGCGCGCGGGGACGCGGCGGGCGTCCGTGAGCCAGGTGGCTAGTCGGTAGGCGCCGGGGGCACCGCCGTAGCGGCCGATCTCGGCAGGTGTCGGCGGGGCGGCCCAGCCCACGAGCAGGGCATCGAAGGGCGAGTCGGGGACGCGTGCGAAGCTCTCCACCGAGAGGCGCAAGCGATGGGGGACCTGGTAGTGGGGCAGCAGGGTCCAGAAGTCATCCTCATCCTGACGGTCGGCGCGCAGCTCGAGGCCCTCGCCGAGATCTAGGGCGAGGTGGTTCTCGGGGTCGCCACGCCAGGCCACAGGGCCGCCTTCCCGGCGGACTTGGTCCACCAGGGCGTCCTGGTCGAAATCGGGGGGGAAGCCGATGCACTCGAGGAGGAAGTCCAAGGGGCTGATTCTCACCTATGTGGAGCGCGGAGGAAACACCCGGTTCCAGCTGGGAGCGTGTTACGCATAGCCGAACATGCGAGCCACGCACCCTTTTTCGCGATGCTGCGTTGCGCCAAACCCCAAGTAGCTACGGTTACGAGGGTTTTGGCGCGCCTTGCCTCGCGAAAAATGGCACATGCCTCGCAAGCTCAGCTATGCGCAACGCGCCCCTAGCCGCCGGTTGCTTATTATCGGCCCCCTACATGTTCACTCGAATCCTCTCTGTAGCAGCACTCCTAGGCCTGTGGGCCTGCCAAGGGGCCGGCGCCGCTGATCCGCGCTTGCCCGAACGCACCGATGCTCCGCCCCAGGTAGCTCCCGGTCAGGCCGATCTGGAGCACGTGGACCTGCAGCTGGTGCTGAACTCACGGGCGCCGCGCTTCTCCGGTCGGGCGCGCTTGCGCTTGGTGCTGGAGCAGGTGACCGAGCGCCTGCGCTTGGACTTGGCCGGGCCGGCTGTACAGGCGGTGCGCTTGGCTTCCGGGGAGCCGCTGCTCTTCCATCAGGAGCGCGGGAAGCTGGAGGTGGAGCTCGGCGGCGGGCGTGCGGCGGGCAGTGTGCTCGTGCTCGATGTGCTCTTCGCAGGGACGCCTGGATCGGGGCTGCGCTTCGGACCGAGCGGCGTCTTCGTGGTGCAAGGGGTGGCCGAGCCGCAGAGCTGGTTCCCGTGCCTGGCGAGTCGCACGGACCGCGCCACTTCGAGCCTTAGCATCGATGTGCCGGAAGACTGGGAGGTGCTCATGGCGGGCTCGCTTCTGGACGAGAGCATCAGCGGCGGACGGCGTGTAGTGCGCTACCGGCGCAAACGCGCACACCTGGCATCGGAGCTGGCCTTCGTTGCGGGCCCCGGAGTGGCGGCGGCAGCGCTGCAACCCGAGACCGAGCTGCTGGCATTCCTACAGGGCTGGACCGGTGTGCCGGCGCCTTGGGAGCGAGCACGTTTCGCAGCTGTTGATGGTCTACCCATGGCTGGTGGTGGCGGAGGACTCGTGACCTGGCCGTCGCAGGAAGGGCCCGCTGACTTGGCGCTCAAGGTGCGCGTTTGGACGCGGCGCTGGATCCAGGATCAATTGGGATTCGCGGCTTGGAGCGATGTGTGGTGGCTCGAAGGATTAGCCGCTTTGGCGGAGTCGGATTGGATCAGTGCTCACGCGAGTGCGGCTGAGAGTGACGAGTTTCTGCTCGAGCGTCGCCGCAAGGTGCGCGGAGCTACAGCCCTGCGCGGCGCCGATTGCGAGCACCCTTCGGACCTCTACGCGGACGGCGACCTTGGGCAACGCGCAGCCATGGCCTTGGCCTATCTGCGTGCAGACCTGGGCGAGACGGTTTTTAATCGCGGGCTAGCGCGCTTCTTCGGCGAGGGCCGAGGTCGCAGCTGCAGCAGCGTGGATCTACGGGCTGCCCTGGAGCAGGTGGCCGGTCGCGATCTGGAAGGTTTCTTCCGGGACTGGGTTCTTGCCGCCGGCCTGCCCAAGCTCGAAGTCTCATGGGTGCACGACCCGGAGCGCGCGCGCGTGCTCTTGCGCGTGCATCAGGTGCATGAACTGAGCGAGGGAATTCCCGACGCCTATGAGCTGCGCGCGCTCGTGCGCTTGCAGTTGGAGTCGGGGCCGGTGGATCAGGTGGTGCAGCTGAGCAAGCGCCGCGAGTTGATCGAGCTGCCCGCAGCGAGCGCTCCGATTTGGGTGCGCTTCGATGTGGGCCGGCGCATTCCGGGCGAGCTGCTTGAGAAGCGCACGCCCGAGCAATGGCTGGTGGTCGGAGCTGCGGACCCGGACGGCTTTGGTCGTTTGGCCGCGGTGGAAACCCTCACGGCGCTGGTGGCGGACCCGCTCTGGGCGGAGCCCGTGGGACAGTTCCTGGTGGAGCGTCTCGGCTCCGATGAATGGGCCCCCGTGCGCACGGAAGCGGCGCGGGCTCTGGGCTTGAATGCGTCCGCGCAGGCTGGTCGAAGTGCCTTGGTGATGGCGGTGGAGGGCGATGCTTCGGCGCAGGTGCGAGCGGCTGCCTTGGCCGCGCTGACGGCTTGGCCTGCTGACACGCAGCTCTTCACCACGGCTACGCAGGCCTTCGAAGCCAGCTCCACGAGCGACATCAAGCGCGCTGCGCTGGCCTTGGCGGTGCACGCAGACCGGGAGGGGGCTTTGGCCTTGCTCACGGCTCTGCAGGTCCCCGGTGACGATGTAGGCGAAATCGGCGCCATGCGCTTGGAGGCGCTCGTGCGAGCGCGCGCACCGGGACTAGCGACCTTGCTGCTGCGCTTCGCCAGCAGTCAGAGTGCAGACCGCTCTACCCGTATGGTGGCGATCCGTTCCCTGGGCGCGCTGATCTTCGTGCCCGAGTTCGGGTCTCAGGCGCGCCGCTCTCTAGTGGAATTGCTGCGCGACACGGATCCGGGCCTGGCCTTGCTGGCTGCGGAGGTCCTCGGGCGAGCTGCGGCTCGCGGCGATGTGGGGAGTCAAGAGGAGCTGGTGCAGGCCTTCGCAAGCCTCACGGACCCGCGCATGCAGCGGGTGGTGCGCGGGGTCTGGAACCCCTAGGGATCGTGAGCTCGCAAGCACTTCAACCAGGTTCGATTCCCAAGGGGCTTGAACGCGCTTATGCATCCCTATTGAAGGATATGCACTTGGCGTTGCTATCGGAGTTCGGCGCGCGCGCGATCTACGATCACATGAGCCGGCGCACGCGCAACGAGAAGTTCAAGGAGGTGCTCGTGCGCCTCAACAACGAGGGCGCGGAAACCGTGCGGCGCTTGCGCGAGGTGATGGCCAGCATGGGCGCGCGACCTAAGCGCACCAGCTTCCGCAGGCGCGCCTTGGCGCGCATCCTGGCCTACGTCTCTCTCGTTAGCGGTCCGCGACCGGTGCTGCGGCTCTGCCATCACGCGGAGGAGACGGTCTCGCGCTGGTATGCGGAGTACGCCATTTTCCTCTCGAAGCTGGGCGATTTGGAGCGTGCCGCCGAGATGCAATCCCTGCATGGCTGCAAGCGCATGCACGCCCAGGAAGTCTTGGCCTGGATGGAACTGGCCCGGCACCGCTGATCCTTGCGCTACCATGCTGCGCCCGTCATTCCCTTAGCTAGCGCGCCATGCCCTGGATCCAGACCATCTCGGTAGCCGAAGCCACCGGCCGCCTGAAACGAACCTACGACGCCGCCATCGCGCGTGCCGGCCGAGTCTTTGGCATCGTGCGCAGCATGAGCCTCGCGCCCAGCGTTTTGGACGCATCCATGGGGCTCTATCAGAAGGTCATGTACGCGCCGGAAGGCATCAGTCGTCGCCAGCGAGAGATGCTGGCCACGGTGGTGAGCCGCGCGAACGACTGCCACTACTGAACTCTGTCGCATGCTGAGGACCTCCGTGTTGAGGCCCTAGAAGAAGGACAGATCGAGGATGCCGCGGCCTATGCCGAGAGTGTGATCAAGGACTGGCGCGCGGCCGGCTTGGACGCTGTCGACGAGGCCCTGTGCGCCTACGCGGAGAAGCTCACGCGCACGCCGGCCGAGATGACCGAGGCCGATGTGCAGGTCTTGCGCGAGCAGGGCCTAAGCGACGTCGCCATCCACGACGCGATCCAAGTCATCGCCTACTTCAACTACATCAACCGCATCGCCGACGCCGTGCACGTGGAGCTCGAGCCCGAGATGGCCGCCTACCCCGAGTTATGAGGTCTTGCAGTTAGGACGAATTGGGTCTGACGAATTGGGTCAGGCACAAAACCTCATAACTCGATCGTGTGCCAGGCGCCTGTGGGCAAGGCGTGGGTCGTTTCCTTGCCGCCTGGCCAGCGCACTTCGATGGTCGCGTTCTTGGGCTCCCAGTCGCCGAGGCCGAAGTGTAGTTCCAGGGGCGGGCTGCCTAGGTAGCCGCTGCCAGCGCGTAGGCCGCGGCGCAGGAGCTTGCCGCTGCCGTCGGGCCGGCGCACGGTAATTTCGGCGCCGACGGCGTAGGGGTTCTTGCCGGGGGCGCGCAGGCGGATGCCGATCCACTTGCCGCCGCGGTCGGCGGCTGTGCCCACGAGCAACCGCGCGGGGCCGTTGTTGGCGGTGACGATGAGGTCGATGTCGCCGTCGCGGTCGAAGTCGCAGGGCACGGCGGCGCGTGAGGCGTGGGCGGGGACGAGGGCGGGCAGGGTGCTGGCTTCGACTTGACTGAAGCGGCCGCGGCCGTCGTTGAGGAAGAGTTGGTCCTGTTGGCCCACGCAGATGCCGGTGGTCTCGTAGTCGGGGCTGGTGTAGCCGTTGGCGATGAAGAGGTCCAGGTCGCCGTCGAGGTCCAGGTCGAAGAGCACCGGGCTCCAGGAGGTCTTGCCGATACCCGAGGGGCCCAGGCCGGCGACCAGGGTGCCGTCGTGGAAGCGAGCCCGGCGCGTGCGGCCGCTGCGGCGGGCGACGGCGTTGTTCAGGTAGAGCGCGTTGGTCTCCAGGTTCCAATTGGTGAGCAATAGGTCCTCGTCGCCGTCACGATCCAGGTCCGCCGCCGCCAAACCCATGCCGCCGCGCGGGTCGTCGAGGCCCACGGCGAAGGTGATGTCGGTGAACGTGCCACCATCGTTGCGATAGAGCACGTTGAAGGAGACATCGTTGGCCACATAGAGGTCCTGGTCGCCATCGCGGTCGAAGTCCCACCACAGGCTCTGCATGGAGCGGCCCTCGACGTTGGCCACGCCGAGCTCCGCGGCCACGTCCGTGAAGCGCACGCCGTCCGGTCCGGAGTCGTTGCGATAGAGCGCGTTGCGCTGACCGGGGAAGGCGAAAGGCAGCATCTCGATCGGATCGTCGCGCTGGTAGCTATCGAGCTCAGCCACGGGCGGCATCTTGGCGGTGTCGTAGTCTAGGTAGGCCGTGACGTAGAGATCGAGATCGCCGTCGCCGTCGTAGTCGGCGGCGCTAGCGCTCGCGCTCCACACATCGAAGTCGATGCCGGCGACGCTGCTCACATCGCTGAAGTGGCCCTCGCCGTCATTGATATAGAGCACGTCTGGTCCGTAGTTGGCCAGGTAGAGATCCAGGTCACCGTCGCCCTCCACGTCAAAGAAAAGTGCTCCCATGCCTGCGCCCGTGTGGCCGAGGATGGCCGTAGCAGTGGCGTCATGGAAGTTGCCCTCTGCATCGCCAAGGTAGAGGCGGTCGTGCAGGGCGGGGCCGTCCGCGCGGCCTGCGCCTTGGACTAGGTAGAGGTCCATGTGACCATCGCCGTTCACATCACCCCAGGCTGCGCCGGGACCCATCGTCGGGCGGATGTCCAGCTGTAGGTCGGGGCCTTCCATGTGCATGAAGGGCGCGGGCAGGGGCTGCTCGATAAGTAGGCTACCGGCCTCACTCTGCGCTTCGGACACAGCCTCGCCGGGCACGGCATTCGTGTCGAATTCCACGAGCAGGGTCCAGGTCTCGCCCACGGCGAGGTCGTCGGGCGCGGTCAGGCTGGCGAGGAGTTGACGCGCTCCTAAGGAGTGATCTTGCGGGCCTAGGACGATGGGCGTGCCGCTGACCGCGCTGGGCGCAGTGGCGGTGTAGTAGAGCTGGTCGTAGGCGGCGTTGCCGCCGGGCAAGGCGGCATCTGCGGCGTCGACGAGCGCTAAGCCATGGGTGGCGGGGAGGAGCACTCGGGATTGGGCTCCCTCGGGCGCGGTTAAGCTGGCTCCAGCCAGGCTGGTGGCCCAGCCATCGTGGCGTAGTAGCAGCGCCGCATCGACGCCCTGGGCCGCCCTGGGGGGTAATGGAGCGCCCGCGAGCACCCAACCGTCGGCAGTATCGAGCACGCGCTGATCCGTGCGATGGCGCAGACTTCGCAGGCTGATGGTCTGCCGGGGGGCATTCGCAGGTGCGGGCAGCCAGAGGGTGATCACTCCGTCCTCCGCAAGCGCACGCGGCTCCTGTTTGGAGCGCGAGACCAGGGGCAGGGCTACGCGGTTGTGTCCTAGGCGCAGTGGCGCGATCTGCTCCGGTTCATACAGGCCGCTCATCAACCCGGTGTAAGGGGAGGGGCCGGTGTAAGGGGAGGGGGCCGAGTCTTGCGCAGTGGCCGTAAGAGGAAGCAGCAGTGCGAGAGCGATCATGAATGCAGCCTACGGAGTTGAGCTAGGTGCGTGAGTACTTGCTTCCTATGAAGGCACGCCCAGTTCGGACAGAGCCGAACTGGGCGTGCTAGTGGACCGGCAGGTCCGTTGGTCAGACTCTCCCTTAGGAGAACTTCAGATCGCGGATGCTATCGAGAGCGAAGTCCGTACTGGTCTCGGTCTCCACGTCGATGATGCGGCCGGTGCCCTTGAAGGGATTGAAAATCAGCGCTCCCGTGACGGCGGTTCCGTTCTTGAAGTGCATCGTCACCTTATCCGCTGTGCGAGCAGAGGTCAGGGCGTCGTAGATCTTCTCGGGAACAAGCTGTCGAGGCTGTCGGCGGCCGGTCGTCGCGGGAGTTTTGGTGAGGCTCATAGTTGTAGAAGGATTGGTGCATCCGTTCGCAAGGCGATCGGCGCCTTAGGAGCGTACTACGGATGATGGGTTGGGGTAAGCGGAAGAACCAGTGGCCAGGACATCCCCGAGGTGCGGGATGATCAGGCTCGACCAGGTCTCAAAGTTCGCGCCAGAGCTGAGCTCTTCCTGGAGCTCGGCCAAGGGCACAAAAAGGCCTTCCAGTTGCTCGGTTTCGCGGACGCGTACAGCGCCTTCGACTTCGAGAATCTGTACCAGGCCTACGTGAACGGCACCGACCGGATTGGTGTCGTCGTTGATCAATCCCAAGGAGTGCAGGCGCCAGGCCCCCTCCACTTCGAGTTCCTCTTCGAGGACCTCGCGACGCGTAGCGCCAGGAATCGGATCGCGAAGACTCCGGGGAGCGGGACCGTCCGCTGGAGTGTGGGGGGTAAGGACTTCGAGAGATGGCTGTCCTTGCGCCCCGGGTAGATCCACGGGTTCGATGTGACCACCGACCCCAATGGAAAGTTTGTCGTGCAGGCGGGCTTCGCCCCCGGCACGCGTGCGTCGCAGTCGAAACACCTCGGGCAGGCCTACGTCCGTGCGGCGCATGACCAAGGTGTACGGAATCACCTGTTTGAAGGCAGGTGTGCGTTCGGCGAACTCGCGTTCCACGAAGAAGCCGGCGCGTTCCAGTGTGTTCCTAAAATCCGCTTCGCTGCGTGCACCTTCTGCGGGGGAGTCCCCCGTAGGAAGTGATTCGTTGAATAGCTCCAACCCGTGAGGTGTGCACTCGGGAAAGATCTCTTCACGCGCAACGACAAAAACGAATTCCATGGATGTTGTGGCTGTTTGTGGCCTTGGGAATCCCGCTCGGATTCGCGCGTTCCCCCCAGTGCCCCCTTGCATCTAGGACCGTAGGCGAGGTTCCAGATTCTGTCAACAGGGTGGGTAGGTACGCTTTGGTTACCCCTACATCTTGTGTGGCGACCTGCGGCATGAATCAGGTCGGTACATGCACCAAAACGAGTCGGGCCCACTCGCTTGGTTTCAACAATGATGAAATTTGTGCTTGCGGGGGGTGGACGGAGAGGCCCGCATAAGCCGGATTCTGTTCTGCTGTCCGAGGACAACAGGACGGTCATTTCTCTGGGATCGGGATCGCTCCCGAACTCGAACGACCTACCCGAGGAGCATCGATGCGGGTGGTCATCATGAGCCCCTCCTATTTGGTCTTTCTCCAGGTGGGGTTTACCCTGCCAGCCCTGTCACCAGGACTGCGGTGCGCTCTTACCGCACCGTTTCACCCTTGCCGCCCGCTCAGCCGAGGCTGAATGGGGTAGGCGGTCTATTCTCTGTGGCACTTTCCCTAGTCTCACGACCGGTTGCTGTTAGCAACCACCATTCCCGTGGAGCCCGGACTTTCCTCCCCGCGGCGACCGGTGTGGAGCAAGCTCCACTCGGACCCGCGGAGCGACCGTCTGGGCCTCTCGCGTCCGCCGGAATGGTAGCACCAAGCAGACGCAAGGTGTGGGACTGATCAGGCTCCAACCTAGGCCCTGAAGAGGTACCATGGGCCCACCAAGCCATGCTCATACGCCTGCTACTGATCTGTTTCTTGCTACCCCTCGGGGCTTCCACGGCCCGTAGCCACGATGCTCCGAAGGTGCTCTCCGCCCAGGATGACGGCCTAGAGGAAGCCTCCAAGGTCTTCCGGCGCCAAATGAAGCGTAGGGGCCTGGAGATCCACCAGGAGGCCCTGGTGGGCTTCCTCGAGGTGGTGGGGGTCGAGGGTATTCCGACCATCCTGCAGGAGTTCATCAAGGCCCGGCGCCTGCGTGTGGAGGCCACTCGCGAACTGCAAAGGCTGGATCTCAACCTGCGCGCTCGCAAGCGCGTGGTGGCGGACCTCGAACTGCGCTCCAAGCGCGATGAGAGCCTCGAGAAAATCGCGCGCCAGCACCGCAGCCGCCTCAAGTACGAGGAGATCGACCTCAAGGTCCTGCGCAAGGACGACGTCGCCGCCACCGAGTGGGCGCTGAGCCTGGCTGCGGCTATCGAAACCCAGTTCGCAGCGCTGCACCCCAGCAAGCTCAAGCGCTACGAGAAGGAGCTGTGGAAGGACCTGGACAAGGCTCCTGACGTGAATATCCGCCTGGCGGCGGCCGAGCTGCTCGGCTTAGCCGGCAAGGCCGGCACCACCATCAAGTTGCAGAAGGCCGTAGCCACGGCTGAGTCCGTGCGCAGTAAGGCGCTCAAGAAGCTGCCTAAGGCGGAGAAGAAGGTGCGCGAGTTCGAGGTCCTGCTGCAGAGAGATTCAGCAGCCAATGGCGGGCGCGTGAACCGCTCCATGTCGGAGCAGTATGAGGGCATCCGCAGCGAGGCCGCGGCCCTGCGTCGCCAGGTGGACGGCGCAGGACGCCTGGCCGAGGCCTGCGCCGAGGCCGCCGTGAAGTCCCTCAACCGCGAGACTGGCGTACCCCGGAACAAGACCCTAGCTGAGCTGGAGAAGGCCCTAGCGCGCAGTACGGGCGTCGTGCGCCGCCACACCCAGCGCATCCTGGCCGCAGCCGGTGGTGAGCCGATCCGCAACAAGCTGCGGCTCTCCCTGCGCGTCGAAAAGGATCCGGCCGTAATGGCCAGCCTGATCGACGATTTGTGCGGCATGCAGGACATGAGCATGGAGCCGGTGCTGATCGAGGAGTACCTGCAGCACGAAAACTGGCACGTTGCAGCACGCGCCATCGCCGGCTTGACGGCCCTGCGCTCGAAGGATTCGATCGCGGTCATGATTATCATGCTCGAAAGCGCAGAGGGCCGCACGATCACCGATCTGCGCCGCGCCCTGCGTTCCTTGACGGGCAAGCGCTTCCGCACCGCGGTGCTTTGGCAGCGTTGGTGGGATGACGAAGGCGGTGGGTTCGAGGTGCCGACGAAGGAAGTCACCTTGACGGCCGAGGAGGCCGAACGCGAGCAGATAGGCACCACGCGCTTCTTTGGTGTGGAGACCGACAGCACCTCGGTGGTGTTTGTGCTGGACCTCTCCGGTTCCATGAACTTCTCCATGGTGGCGCGCTCCGGCTTGAGTGACGCTTCGCCCGACATGCCGCGCCGCGGGGAACTATCCCGGCTGCAGGTGGCCAAGACCGAGCTCAAGAAGGCCGTGGCCGGCTTGTCCGATGGAACGCGCTTCAACCTTGTGCTCTATGCCAGCAGCGCTTGGACCTGGAAGAAGGGCCTGGTCGAAATGGACCCGGATAGCCGCGACGATGCGCTGGAGTTCATCGACGGCCTGAAGGCGGTCGGCGGCACAAACATCTACGGCGCCATGATGGAGGCCTTGGCCTTGGCTGGCGCTGATGCCAGCGGCGAGTGGTCCGAACCGGAGGTGGATACCATCTACTTGCTCTCGGACGGCATTCCCTCCATGGGCGTGACCACCGACTCGGACATCATCCTCAGCACGGTGGCCGAGAATAACAAGGGCGCCGGCATCGTGATCCACACCATTGGCCTCTCCGGCGCGCAAGATGCCTACCTGCTGCGTAATTTGGCGGAAGCCAACGGCGGCATCTATACCGCCCGATAGTCAGCGTTTATCCTCCTGCTCCCATGGACGACGACTTCTTCCTCACCAACCTGGAGCTTCGCGAGAGCGACGCTAGCGGCGGGCAGGCTTCTGGCCTCTCCCACGCTTCCATGAAAGGCATGTTGCTGCTCTCGGTACTCGAGCTTGCAGCTCGCGGGGTACCGCGCGGTGCTTTGACCGTGTTGCACGATGCGGGGGACTGGGGCGACCGCTACCGCGAGTTCGCCATGAGAATGGCGCACGAAGGCTGGGCCATCGCTCTGCCGGACCTGCGCGGTCACGGCCGTACGGAAGGCACGCGCGGACACTCGGCCGGCCTGCAGGAGGTCTGCCGTGACGTGCAGGAGATCCAGGATCACCTGGCCTACCGCATGCCTGACAGCCCCAAGGTGCTGGTGGGGCAGGGACTCGGCGCGCTGTACGCGGCGACCTTCGCCCTGGAGCGTCCGGGCATGGTTAGCGCGTTGGTGCTCTTGGGCCCGGATGCGGCGCCGAAGTTTGAGTTGCCTGCGGTGCCGGCCGGATGGAAGAAGCTCATCGGCAAGAAGGCCATGCCGGAGGACGCTAGCCAGATCGGTTGGCGCGGCGACCAATTGGTCGCCTCGGCGGAGGCTGCAAGCACCTGGACTCAGGGGGAGTTCGCCCACGGGCTGATCACCCGGCGCGCCATCGAAGGAGCCCAGCGCGCGGCCCAGGAATACCTGCCGCGCATCGGCGCCGCCGGCGTGCCCGTTCTGGTGTTGCACGGAGCCGAAGATGGCATCGCTGCATCCGAAGGCAGTCGGGCCCTGGCGGGCGACAACGTCACCGTGGAACTCCTCGCGGGTCAGCGCCATCACCCGCTGCAGGACTCGTCTGCGGAGAGCACTACCAAGCGCATCGCTAGCTGGCTGGACGAAGTCCTGCCGCGCTAGAGCACGGCTACTCCGCGGGTTCGCCCGCGCGCATCCAATCCTCGAGCAGTACGAGCGCGCTCCAGGAATCCTTGCGTGCCTTGCGAGCGGCGCCCGTATGGCCGGCTTCGATCAAGCGTGACTCAGCTTCCTTGGTGGTCAGGTGCTCGTCGCGATAGAGCATGGGCAGCTTGGGTAGGCGCTCGCTCAGCTTGGCCGCGAACTGGCGCACATCCTTGGCGCGCGCGCCTTCACTTCCGTCCGCGTGCAGAGGCAAGCCCAAGAGCAGTGCCGCAAGCGTGCGCTCCTCTGCGAGGGCCTGCACATGATCCAGCAATCCAGCACTCTGGCCCGCGCCGTGGTAGACGGGCAGGGGCTCGATACCAAGACGCAGAGCGTCGACCACGGCAAAGCCCGTGCGCAGGGTGCCGTGATCGATGGCGATCACACTGCCCGGGCCGAGGGTCGGACTCACAGGAGTTTCTCCGGCGCTTCTGTTGCGCAGCGTTCCACCAACTTGCGCACCTCTTGAGCGCGATCCTTGGGGCACACCAGGGTCGTGCCGCCGGCGTGCACCACCACCAGGTCGTGCACGCCGAGTAGGGCGATCAGTTCGCCCGCTTCCCCGTGTACTACGCAGCCTGAGCTGTCCTCGGCCAGCAGCTGGGCGCCGCCGGAGGCCGTGTTTTGCTCGTCGTCCTGGGGTAGGACTTCCGGTAGCGCCGTCCAGGCGCCCACGTCGCTCCAGCCAAAGCTGATGGGGAGTACGCGCACATCGTTCCAGCGTTCCATGAGTCCTGTGTCCACGGACTGCGAGGGCAGGCTGGGGTAGAGCTCGCTCACGGCAGCTTGGTCCGCGTGTTCGACGGCCTTCCAGGTCTCGGGCGCGTGCTCGCGTAGTGCGCCGGCGATGGCTTGGCCGCTCCAAACGAACATGCCGCTATTCCAGAGGTAGCCGCCCTGCTCGAGGAATGCTTCGGCGCGTGCTAGGGGGGGCTTCTCCACGAAACTCTCCACGCGCAGGACTTCGCGGCCGTCGGATTGGCCGAGGGACTCGCCGCAGTGGATGTACCCAAAGCCCGTGGCGGGGTGAGTCGGCGTGACGCCCAGGGTGAACAGGCTGCTGCGCGCTGCCTCTGCAGCGCGCGCGGCGGCGGCCAGGCAGGCGCGGAATTCGTCGGCGGGTTCCACCACATGATCCGCGGGCAGCACCACGTGGATACTCTCTGGATCGCGTCGGAGAAGTTCAGCGCTGGCCCAAGCCACACAGGGCAGGGTGTTGCGACCGGTGGGTTCCGCCAGCACGTTCTCGGCGGGGATTTCGGGGCAGACTTCACGCACCAGGTCCGCGTGGGCGGCCGCGGTCACCACCAGGATGCGCTCCGGCGGAATCAAACCTTCGAGGCGTCTTACCGTGACCGCAAGCAGCGGCGAGGGAGCGCCGATGGCGAGGAATTGCTTGGGCTTGGAGCGGCGACTGGCGGGCCAGAAGCGAGTGCCCGAGCCACCGGCCATGATGACCGCGTAAAGGTGTTCCATCGGATTCGCTAGCCTAGATCCGCTGCGAGCGGGGGGCGCCGACTAGAAGCGTTTGGGGAGCGGCGAGAGACCGGGAAGAGGCAACCTTCGTCCGCCGGTGGGGGGCTTGAAGAACTGGCTGAAGAGGCCCTTCAGGATGACCTCGGGCCGCGACATGTCCCCACGGATGGCCACTCGCAGCAGGCCGTTCTGAATCCAGTACAGCAGCTGCGTGAAGGGGCCGAGGCGGTCGACGAGGCTGTAGCGTACGCGCAGGTCGTGGGACATAGTCCCATCGAAATCGATCCAGCCGTCGCCCACCAGGGAGAGCAGGTCGCTTTTCATGCGCATGCGCGTCATTTCTAGGCGTCCCGCATCGATGTTGAAGTGCGACTCCATGCGGCTGAAGGTGGCCGTGGTGTTGAAGCCCAGTTGGCTGAACAGCGACTGGAACACGGGGATAGCCCACAGGGCGCTGTCGCGTAGCAGGATGCGGCCGCCACCCTCGATTTGGGCTAGGTCGTCCACGGCGCCCGAAAGGCGCAGTTCAGCGTCCAGGGTGCCCTCGTTGGCGAAGTCTGAGTTGAAGAGGCCGGCGGTCAAGCGGCCTGCATCCACGTCCTCCATCTCGGTGGAGAGAGTGAATGCGAAGGGCTCCACCAGGTCGATGGCGAAGAAGCCGGCCGGGCCCGTGGCGTTGGCGCCCAGGGAGCGCAGATAGCCGCCTTCGAAGTCGCCGTCGAATTCCTCGATGGTCAGCCGCGGCTCCACGTAAGTGGCTTGCCAGCTGGCATTCTCCAGTCGGCGTCCGGCCACAGTTCCGCGTGCTTGGCGCACCTGAGCGAGGGCGCGCACTCGACCGCCTTCGTAGCCCAGGGACAGTCGCACGCCGCGGGCCACGTCCACGGTGACCGGCACGCCCAGCTTCACGCGCGCGTCACGAATGGCCAGGTCCCCATCAAAGGTCAAGGACGTCTGACCACTGTGGCGCACCAGTACGCTCAGTTGGCTGTCTTCCACATCGAAGACGCCGGCCAGGCCCAGTTGATCGAGGAGCGTGCGCAACAGATCCTCATCGAGGAAGTTGGAGAGGTGCTCTTCGTTGAAAGGTAAGCCCAGCCCGCGCATGCCGGTCTTGAGCAGGTCCCCTTCGGGGCTCGGGCCGTAGGTCAAGTTGAACAGCTCCACGGGCGTGCTGCCCAGCAGCGCCGTCAGGCGTTCGCCCGTCCAGGACTCGTCCTCTTGGTTGTAGGAAACTTTGCCGCGCAGATCGCGCAGCAGGGTGACTTCATTGAGCTTGAGGTAGCTGAGGTGCGTGTTGGCTTGCAGCTCCAGGGCCAGAGGCCCTGCCTCGGAGTCCGGACCGAGAGTGATCTGTACGGCGCCGTCCACGTGGCCGCCTAGGTCCAGGGCAGAGGGCTCGGACGCGCCGCTCTGACCATCGGCTTCGGCCATGGCTTCCCGCAGGGCGCCGGCGACCAGCGGGTGATTCACATCGAGGCCGGCAAAATCCACGAGGACCTTGGTCTCGTCCGGATTCACCTGGTCGGTGGTGATGGCCACGGGAACCGCTGCGTCACCGGAGAGCCAGGTGCCGAAGAGCGTGCTGCGGATTTCGTTGATGCCCGCAGGCGTCGGGCCCGGGTGCTCGGGATCCAACTCGGGAACCTCGGAGCGCACCAGCACGCGGCCGAGGAGTTCCTTGGTCGGAAGCGGGAAGCCCTCTAGCTGGATCTCGAGGCCGCCAGCGTTGGAGCTGATCTCCGTGTGCGCGAATTGCTTGCTGTCGATGCTGGGCTTGACGAAGTCCGTGCGCAGGCTAACGCGGCCCTTGGCGCCCGTGTTCTTGAGGGTCTGTAGCACTTCCGGAGAGAAAACCCGCAGGGCGTCGGCCAAGGCGGCGCTGCGCAGCTCGATGCCATCCGCATCGATGCGGGCCCAGGCGCTCTCCGTACGCGGGCCGTGGAACGCGAAGTGGCCGGCAGCGCGCAGGTCGCCGCGCAATGCGCTGCTGATGCCCTCTACTTGGAAGACCACGCCGGCGCGCGCTAGTTCAGGTGACACCTCGCCGTTGCTGCGGAAGAGTACCTTTCCGCGCACTTGCTCCACGGGCAGGGGGCAGGGTGCCCAAGCGAGCTGTGCTCCCTCCAGGGTCAGGTCCAGGTCTGTGGCCAAGCCCACGGGACCTAGGGGATCTAGGAAGCGCATGGTGAAGTCCACGGCGCCGCCGCGTGGGTCGTACTCGCTCACCAGTTCAGACACGGCTGGGATGCCTGTTATGCCGGCGAAGGCCTCGCGCAGCTCATCGTCCATAGCCAGGGACGAGACGCGCAGGTCCATGCTGAATTCGGACTCAGGAATCGTGGTGGTATCGAAGTCCGGCTTGGTCCACTCGGGAATGATCCAGATGCTGCCGTCCACCGCGGCTCGCCCGGCCTCACCCGCATGGCCAGACAGATCGAAGAAACCCGTGCGCTCGGCTAATGTCATGCCCGGCACGAAGGCGTAGGTGGTTCGGCCGCGCACCTCGGTCAGGCGCCGCGGGAAGCCCAGGTTGCGCTGACCGCCCTCGAGCCGGTTGCGGCCACCAACGTAGGCGAGGGACAGGTCGCCATGGCTATCGACCACGGCGCAGTTGCTGGTGCCGGCGAGGGGCTTGGTACTGGCGCTCCAACCCCTGGGGGCGCGCACTCCATAGGACACTTCGAGCTCGCCCTCTGGGTTGAGCATCTCGTACAGGTTGACTAGCCCTGGGTTGTCGCCGAGAAGTGCGAGGGTGGTCGGGCTGAACTCCACCGCAGGTGCATGAACCCAAGCCTCCCAGGCGAGGTTTTGCCCGGCCGCGGCGCCGAGGCGCGATCGGGATCGGAAAGAGCGACCCAGGTGGCGCGCTTCCAGATCCACTTCACCGGTCCAGTTCTCGAGCGCGAAGGGCTCGTCGGCGCGGCGCTCGCGGCCGCGGGCCGAGGTTATGCGCAGGGTGATGTTGATGTCTTCGAGCGCGCGCAGCTCCGGTGCCACGTGGGGCAGAGCTAGGCTGCCTTCGCGCAGGTGGGCGCGTAGGTCGATGCTGGGGACGGTGTCTGTGCCGATCAGATAGCGCGCGTGTAGGTCGGCTGAAATGCGTCCGCCCGGATTCAGGGCGCTCAGCTTGGCGAGTGGCGTGTGGGCCAGCAGCAGCGAGTCGTCCAGGGTCAGGTCCCGGGCGCGTGCTCGCAGGTCCAAGGCCAGGTCCGGGGAGAGTTCTCCGTGCAGCACGATGGCCTGGCGGCCGCCAGCGGCGGAGGGCTCGATCTGACCCCAGATGGACGTCTGCTCGCCATCCGGCTGCCACATGAGGGCCATGCTTCCGAGGTTGACCATGCCCGCAGCGGATCCGTAGGCCACCTGGAACCCGTCCACGCGAATGTGGGGGAGGCGTTGCAGGTCGAGGGTCTCGGTGCTGCCTGCGCTCATTCGTTCGGCGATGCGCTCTGCGGTAGCTAGGAGTTCACCGGTCAGGCGTGCATGGCCACCGCGCAGGCCGACCTTTGCCAGGCGCAGGCCGCTAGCGGCGCGCGCGCCGAGCACCAGGCGCAGTTCGGCCAAGCGAATCTCGGGGACAGCCGCGGCGTCTGCCGGGGAATCGGGGCCGGTCTTGAGGGTGACTTCCCGCAGTACGAGGGTGCGGTCAAGCCAGGCAATACTGGCTGAGCCCACATGCACCTCGACCATTTCCTCGGTCAGCCGGCGCTGGAGTTCGTTCTCGATCCAGCCTGCGAGGAGGCCCGTGCGCTCCAGGGCGGAACCGACCAAGCCGCCGCCAATCACACACCAGCCCGCGCTCACCGCGAGGGCGGACAGCATGCGCTGCAGTTGGCCATCCTTGCGGCGGCGCTTGTCTCCGTTGATTGGTTGCTTGGCCATGGCCCTGCGCACCCCGGCTGGCGGGGGCGACCACTAGGGACTATTCCCTAGGAGTAGGCTCCAGGATGGGGGAGTGGAAGCCAGGGGACAACTGCGGGGAGCTAGAGATCGGGTCAAAGCCCGGTTGGCTGGGAATTGCCAGCTGCTCGCCACCGCGGAAGATCCTGTTCACGCGCGGGCCGATGGCACAACAGAGTTCGTATGGGATGGTGCCTGCCAATTCGGCCACTTGCTCCAGGCGTAGCTCAGCGCCGCCGTTTGAGCCGATCCAGGTGGCGACTGCACCCACTTCGACCCCGGGTAGGTGGCCCACATCCACGGTGGTGTAGTCCATGGAGATGCGCCCGATTATGGGCGCCTCACGGCCTCCAATCAGCACCTTGCCGCGGTTGCCGAGGGCCCAGGGCAAGCCGTCCGCATAGCCCACGGCGAGGGTGGCGATACGGGTGGGTCGCTCAGTGGTGAAGGTGCCGCTGTAGCCCACGGGGGTGCCTGCGGGCACGTCCTTCAGGAACACGACTTGGCTGTGCAGGGAGAGCACCGGGCGCAACTCGTCAGCGCCGGGGAGCTCGCTGGGAAGCGCGCCGTAGGCGGCGATGCCCGCCCTAACCGTGTCGTACAAAGGGGTTAGGCCAGTGAACAGTGCGGCGGAGTTGGCCGCGTGCACCCAAGCACGATCAATCACGGGCCCGAGGCCCGCCTCGCGTGCCTCGCGCAGTACGGCCTTGAAGCGCTCCATCTGCGCGGCGCACGCATCGTCCTGAGCACCGCAAGTAGGTGCCAGGTGGGTCATAATTCCGGCCAAGTCGAGGTTGGGCGACTCGACGATCACTCGCAGCAGGTCGAGACTCAAGTGCGGCGGCACCCCAAGGCGGCCCATGCCCGTGTCCACGTTGAGGTGTACACGCGCTACACGGCCTAGCTGGCGTGCTTCACGATCGAGGCTGCGTGCGCGATCGCTCGCGTGCAATCCGAACTCCACATCGTTCAGCAGGCAAGGCACGAGCTCGTCCTCGAGCAGGGTGCCAAGCACCAAAATCGGCACCCGCAGGCCCGCACGGCGCAATTCCAGGGCTTCTGCGGAGGTTCCGACCCCGAGCGCGCTCACACCAGCGCGTACCGCGTGATGCGATATCGCAACCGCCCCGTGGCCGTAGGCATCTGCCTTAACCACCAGCATCAGGCGCGTCCCCGGACCAGCGCGGGCACGGATGACAGCGAGGTTGTGTCCTAGGGCATCGAGGTCTACCTCGGCCCATGCGCGGGAGATTGTCACCTCCCTAGCGTAGGCGCGAACGTGCGACGATCCAGGCCTCAGCAGTGGGCTCTGGATAAACCCTTCGATTCTGGCTCTATTCGGGGAATTGGAGCGTTGACATGGCCCCCGCGCGTTTCCATTCTTGCTCGTGCGTCAGGGATCATCTCCTCACTCCTCACGAGGAAGACCCTATCTGTTCGCCTTAACACAGCGATTCCCCCCATTCGCAGCGCCGGTGGTTACCCGCCGTCGGCACTGATCACAACAGCACAAGGAGTTCTCCATGGCACGTAAAGCCAAGAAGAAAGCAACCAAGAAAACGGCCACCAAGAAAACGGCCACCAAGAAGGCCACGAAAAAGAAAGGCGCCAAGAAAGCAGCCAAGCGCGGCAAGAAGAAAGCATCGGGTGATCTGATCATCAGCAAGAGCCGCACCAAGGCCGCTGCTGGTATCAACGTCTCCGGCGAGTTCTACGCCGCTCTCGACGAAGCCGTCCGCGGCATGATCGCTGGTGCCGAGGCTCGTGCCGAGTCCAACGGTCGCCGCACCCTGCGCCCCTACGACCTGTAGGTCTAGACGCTCTATAACGAGCCCGAATCCGCCCATTGGGTGCATTCGGCCGTTCTTGCGCCCCCGCCACCGACCTCGGTGGCGGGGGCGTCGTCATGTCTGCCGAGCGGCTAGCGCTTGCGCGTTTTGACGCCGAAGGGCCGCAGGTATAGCGGGCTCACTTGGGCTGGATCCTGCGCGCCGCCACTGGCGTAACGCGCTTGGCCTAACTGCAGGACGGCGCGGGCATCGGGCACCAGGTCCGTGCGCAGTCGCGCGCTGGTGGCTTCGTCGAACTTGGCAGCGCGTCGGGTTCCGGGGTCACCGAAGATCGGACCGCTACGGGGCAGGCGTTCGGCGAGCGCGTCCGGGCCCAGGGCGCAGGGTTCTTCCAGCACGCGCACGTCGGACTCGCCGCGGGCGTAGCGCGCGTAGTAGAGCTCGCCACCGCGTGCGTCGAGCACCACGCAGCCTTCCTCGCCGGGGGCCAAGTGCCGAAAGGCCAAGGCTTCGACGGAAGGTACGCCGACTAAATCTGCGCCAGTTCCTTCCATCAGCCCCAAGGCGGTGGCGACACCCACGCGCAAGCCCGTATAGCTGCCGGGGCCGAGGCCTACCACGACCAGTTGCAGGTCGGCGGGGCGTGTGCCTAGGTCCTGAAGGATCTCGCTCAGGGCGGGCAACAGATCGGAAGCGTGGGAGCGTTCGGGCTCCAGGGAGCGCTCTGCCACCCGTCCGCCTAGGTCCACGGCCACCGAAGCAGCGCGTACGGAGGTCTCCAGGGCGATTTGTGGTGCAGACTGAGCGTTCACGCTCCGATGGCCTCCGTGAGCAAACCCACCAGAGCGTTGGCGTGGGCATGAATGGTTTTTTCGTCGGGCCCTTCCACCATGACGCGCGCCAGGTCCTCGGTGCCGGAGTAGCGCAGGAGCACGCGCCCGTCGACGCCGAGCTGTTGTTCTACGTGCCGGACCATGGCGATCACTTCGGGCAGCTCGCGCAGCTGGGGCTTGGAGCTCACGCGCACATTGATCAGTACCTGCGGGAAGGGCTGGTAGGGGGCTACCAGGCTCGAAAGGCTCGCCCCGGTGGCTTTCATGACCCGTAGCACGGCTAGGGCGGTCACCAGGCCATCGCCGATGAAGGCGTTGCTTTCCCCGAGGATCACGTGACCGGACTGCTCGCCGCCTAGGCTCAGGCTTTCCTTGCGCAGGGCTTCCACCACCTGGCGGTCGCCGACGCCCACTTCGACCACGTCCACGCCCACTTCGCGCAGGGCGCGGTGCAGGCCGCGGTTGCTCATGATAGTGGCTACTAAGCGGCTGTCACAATTCTTGCCGGAGCTGGCTGCGTGGCGCCCGAGCACGGTCAGGATGCCGTCGCCGTGCACCAGGTTGGACTGCTCATCCACCAGCATGCAACGGTCGCCGTCTCCATCGAGGGCCACGCCGAAGCCGGCGCCACGGGAGCGCACCTCGTCCATCAGGGCTTCGGGATGGGTAGAACCCACCTCGTGATTGATGTTCTCGCCGTCCGGGTCGGTGCCGATGGTGTGCACCAAGGCTCCCAGTCGGCCGAAGACCTTGGGTCCAACGCGGCTTCCGGCGCCATGGGCGCAGTCGAGCACGATGGAGAGTCCGGAGAGGTTCAAGCCCGCGCCGATGGTGTCGACCAGGTGCTTGAGGTAGTCGTTCTCCAGCTCCGGATTGAAGCTCGGCCGTTCGGTCTCGGGTAGCTCGGGTGCGGGCTCGTGCAAGCGCGCTTCGATGGCAGCTTGCTGTTCGTCGCTGAGCTTGTCGCCGGCGCCACTGAAGACCTTGATGCCATTGTCGGCGGCAGGGTTGTGCGAAGCGCTGATCATGACGCCCAGGACGAAGTCGCCCTCGCGCGTCAGCCAGGCCAGGCCGGGGGTGGGTAGCAGGCCGGCGCTCACGCAGGTAATGCCTGCGGCGTTAAGACCGCGGGCTACGGCGGCCTCCAGGCCGGGCCCGGAACGGCGACCATCGTGGGCGAGCAGGGCTACGCGGGTAGGGCCCGAAGCGAGCACATGCCCTAGGGCTTCACCCACCTGGGCAGCCCGTTCCAGGGTCAGCCAGCCTTCGCCTGCGCGGCCGCGGATTCCGTCGGTTCCGAAAATGGTCTCTTGGCTCAATGGTCTTCTTGGGACTCTTCGTCCCCTCCTGTTGGCGATTCTGACGGTTCGAGGGGTTCGAGAACAAGGGTCTCGTCCTCCATCGCCAGCTCCACCAACAATTGACTGCGGGGTGAGATGTCCAATCGCTCGCGTAGGGCGGGCGGTAGTTCTGCGATCCAGAGCGCGGCCGGGATGGGGTCGACCTCGATTTTGGCCGTGCGGCTGCCGTCGGTGGCCATCCGCGAAACGTCCACATAGACGCGCGCGCGCTCGGCCACGATCTTGCGTAGGGCTAGGTTCACGTCGGCCGTATCCAGGTCGGAGTCAGGGCTCAGCAGGCGCGTAGCACGCACGCGCAGGCGCGCGGTGATGTCCGGTTGCGCAAAGCGCTCCGCGGCCCTGGGCCTAGCTGGATCGAAGGAGACCAGCACGACCTCCTTATCCAGGGTGCCCAAGTCATCGATGCGTGGGACCACGTGCGCTTCCAGGTAGACGTCTTCCACCAGGCTGAAGTCCTGTTCGACGAGTTCTGGGCTGAGTGCTAGGGATGTGGACCAATTCTCTTGGTCCGTGAGCGGCAGGGATACGGGTTCGAAGGCTAGGCGCTGCTGCAGGTCCAAGGCATCCGCCGGGCCGAGCAGGTGAACGGTGCTCGGGCGGATGACGAAGCCTTCGACCTCGTAGCGTTCGTCCAGGTGGCCGCGCTTGACCACTACGCTGGTGGGCAGGGGCTCAACCTCGTGCTCGGTGAAAGCGCGCACATCCAGGCGCGGCGCGCCACCGTCGACCCACTGCACGCGTAGGTCCTTGGCGTAGCCGCCCGCTCCCCAGCGCACGGCGCTGGCGTCGAGGGTCAGCTCGCCTTGGGTGCCTTGATCCAGGGCGATGTTGCCGCCGATGCCTTCCTCGAGCTGGCGCATGACCTCGCGCGGACCTTGCACGCGCAGGCGATACAGGCGGTCCGGATTCACCGGATTCACCGGGAAGACGCGCCAGAC
>JBLIOL010000020.1:0-31170 GCA_047639615.1 Planctomycetota bacterium
CTCGCGCTCACCGAGCTTGGCGGGTAGAGGTTCGAGCTCGGCGACACGTTGTCCGAGCAGTTCGAGACGCGCGCCACTCTCGGCTTGCAGGCTGCTCAACTCTTCGCGGGTTGCAGCGAGGGTGGCATCGCGTTCCGCAAGGCGCGCGGGCAGGGGCACCAGGTCTTGCATGCGCTCGCGCAGGCCGGTGACCTCCGCGCCGCTGTCGACCTGCAGGGTCTTTAGCTGCTCGGCGGTCTCGCTCAGTTGTGCATCGCGCTCTGCCAGTTGCGCGGGTACGGGTACCAACGCTTCCATCTGCAGTTCCAGTTCGGCGATACGCACGGCGCTGCTGGTGCGCAGCTCCTCGAGGTCGTGGCTGGTGCGTTCCAGGGTGGACTCGCGGTCGGCCAGTCGCATGGGGATCGGTCCCAGCTCCTCGAGGCGCGACTCCAGTTCTGTGATGCGCGTGCTGCTGCTCTCGCGCAGTTCGGCAAGGTCCAGGCTGGTGCTCTCGAGGCTTGCTTCGCTCGCGGCCAGGAGCGCCGGCACGGGGCCGAGCTCTGTGACTTGGGCGGTGAGGGCGCTGATGCGCTCGCTGCTTTCCGCGCGCAGGCTGGCCAGGTCTGTGCTGGTCGACTGCAGCAGGCTTTCACTCTCCTGCAGTTGACCCGGCAGGGGAGAGAGCTCGGTCAGGCGCGTGGAGAGCGTGTGCACTTCGGCGCCGCTGTCCTTGCGCAGGGCTTCGAGTAGGCCGGTGGTCTCGGCCAACTCGTTGTTGCGGGTGTCCAGAATCTTGGCCAGGGGAGTCAGGCAGCGCAGACGTTCTTGCAGCCAGTACTCCTCCGTGCGCGCGCGGTCAAAGTCATGGGCGATGACTTCTTTTAGCTCGGCGATGGTGTCCTCGCGCAGAGGCACCAGCTCCTGCAGGGGCTCGAGCTCGGCTACGCGGTCTTCCAGTTGGCCGAGCAGGTGGTCGCGGTCCTTGTCGCGCACGAGGTTGGCGTTGAGCTCCTCGCGCAGGCTGTTCTTCTTGCCTTGGAGGGACTCGATCTCGCTCTCCATGCGGTCGCGCTCGGTGGAAAGCTCCTTGAAGACCTGCGATTTGCGCGTGGACTCGGCTTGGGCTCCGTCGAGTTCCTTATTGGCAGCCTGCAGGTGTTCCGTCAGCTGACTGATGGCTGCCTCGCGCTCCAATAGATCGGCGCTGAGGACTTCCTGCTGGCCGAGTTGCAGGCCGTTCTCCGCTTCGAGTTGGCCGATGGTCTCGCGGTAGCCGTCGTAGGTCGCCTTGATCTTGCGAACCTCGATGTTGTTGGCGTTCAGGGCCCCAACCGCGGCTTCGCGGTCGGCCTCAGCGAGCCGGTACTTGCGGTCCCACAGTTCCTGTTGAACGCGACGTTCCCCCGCGCCCTTGAAGCTTTGGAGGATGTAACCGATGACGGCACCGATGAAGATCCCGCCGAAAATGAGACTGACGTATTCCATGCTTGCGTGCCTCCGCAGGTGCGCTGGCGTGGAGGCTGCCGAGCAACCTCCGTAAGTGCTTCGACTCTACTGAATGGAGAGGCCGGATTCCCGCACCTTGCACCGTGAACCCGTGGGCTTTTTTGTAGAGCGTCCAGGACCTAGGATTGCCGTGGTTACGGGCTTTGCTCCGCAGATGGCTAGTTGGCGGCTCTGGGGATAAATGGCTGTTTTTCTTAGCATTCCAGCACTCAGCGAAGCGGCGGCAAATGGGGAGCGGGGGTGTCTGCTTGGGCCGCGGGTGGGGCTGGGTGATTTACGTTCCATTCAATCAGCAGCGGCGAGTAGTTTGGGAGTCGCAATGAGCCGACTCTCCCTGCCGGTCGATGAGGTGCTGCCCGAGATCCTGGCTGCCCTGGAGCGCGGGCCGAATGTGGTTCTGGAGGCGCCGCCGGGTGCTGGTAAGACCACGCGCGTGCCTCCGGCCCTGTTGGACGCGGGCATGGGTAAGGTTCTGGTGCTGGAACCACGGCGCCTGGCGGCTCGTGCGGCGGCCCGGCGTATCGCGCAGGAGCGCGGGGGCAAGCTCGGGGGCGAGGTGGGCTACAGGGTCAGGTTCGACTCGAAGGTCTCGAAGCAAACCCAGCTTGAGGTGCTGACACCGGGGGTGCTGCTGCGGCGCTTGCAGGAGGACCCCTTCCTGGAGGGTGTCGGCGCGGTCATGTTCGATGAATTCCACGAGCGCGGCCTGGATGCGGACCTGGCTTTGGCCATGGTGCGGCGGGTGCAGCAGGAGGTGCGGCCGGAGCTGCGGCTCGTGATCACCTCGGCCACCCTGGACGGGGATGCGGCTGCGGCTTGGCTCGGGGGGTGCGAAATTGTGCGCAGTGACGGCCGCTTGTTCCCGGTCGAGCAGCGCTACCTGCCCCGGGAGCCCCGTGATGACGATACGGCGCACGTGGTGCGCGGGGTGCGGACGGCTCTGGAGGCTGGGCCTGGGGATGTGCTCGTATTTCTGCCGGGCGTGGGAGAGATTCGGAAGGTGGAGCGCGCTCTGGAGGGCCTTGCGCGTTCCAAGGGCTTCGATTTGATGCCGCTCTACGGGGATCTGAGTGGTGACAAGCAGGATGCGGCCTTGTCGGCGGGGCCCCGACGGCGGGTGGTGCTGGCCACCAATGTGGCCGAGAGTTCGGTCACGGTGGAGGGCGTGGCGACGGTGGTTGATGCGGGCATGGCGCGGGTCAAGCGCTCGGATCCGGCCACGGGCCTGGACCGTTTGGTGCTCGAACCGGTCTCCGTGGCCTCCACGGACCAGCGCGCGGGCCGGGCCGGGCGCCTGGGGCCGGGGCTTTGCTTGCGGCTTTGGAGCGCGCCCGAGCAGCGCGATCGGGCGCCGGCCACGGAACCGGAGATCGTGCGCGTGGACCTGGCAGGGGCGATTTTGCAGCTGCTGGCCTGGGGCGAACCCGATCCGGCCAGCTTTCCCTGGGTGGAAGCACCGCCGCGCGAGGCGTTGGCGCGCGCGCTCGGATTGCTCGGGCAGCTCGGTGCGCTGAATTCAGCTGGCGGCTTGACCGCCATGGGACGCAGTCTGGCTGGACTGCCGGCGCACCCGCGTTTGGCGCGGCTGCTGGCGGCCGGGCATGCGTCGGGCGCGCTTTGGGAGGCATGCCTGGCGGCGGCCTTGCTTGGAGAAAGGGACGTGCTCGAGCGCTTGGACCTGCGCCAGGGCGGTGCGACCCACGCCTCGGACTCGGATGTGCTCGATCGGGTTCAGGCTCTGCGCGCCTTTGAACGGGACGGTTCGGAACATGGTGGGCCGCGGCCCCTGCGGCGTGGCTCGGCGCGGGCCGTATTGCGTGTGGCGGAGCAGCTGGCGCGACTCGCTACGCGCGCCTTTGGTCAGGAACCAGATGGGGGCCATGGCTCCTATGCGGATGTGGATGAGGCTCTGTTGCGAGCCTTGCTCGAGGCCTTTCCGGATCGCTTGGCGCGTCGGCGCAAGGCGGGCGAGGCGCGCGCTTTGATGGTTGGCGGGCGCGGGGTGCGCTTGGGCTTGGAGAGTGCGGTTACGGAGGCCGAGCTATTTGTGTGCGTGGAGTTGGACGGAGCCGGAGCCGATGCACGCGTGCGCATGGCTTCGACGGTGGAGCGCGAGTGGGTCGACGGAGGGCGCGAGCGGGTGACGGTGGAGGCGGCCTTTGACGAGGTGCGCGAGAAGGTGGTGGGGCGCCGGCGTACGTATCTCGGTCCGCTGCTGCTAGGGGAGATCGATGGTCCCGCGCCGGACCAGGCGGCGGCGGAAGCGCTGCTCTTGGAAGTGGCGCAGCAGAAATTGGCGCGCGTACTGCCCGAGGAAGAATCTGATTGGCACAGCTTCCTGGCGCGTGTGCGCAGCCTTGATGGCTGGATGCCGGACCTTGAGTTGGGGGCGTGGGACGCGGACCAACTGGCGGAGTTGCTACCCGGGTTGGTGGGGGGCTGCCGCTCCTTGGCGGACCTGAGGCAAGCTCGTTGGCTCGACGCACTGCGAGGTCAGCTCGGTCATCGCAAGTTGGCCATGCTCGAACGTGAAGCTCCCGAGCGCTTGCGCGTGCCTAGTGGCAACAATCTGAGCCTGACCTATGAGCCTGGGCGTGCGCCGGTTCTTGCGGCACGCATCCAGGAGATGTTCGGTCTTGAGAACACACCGCGCGTGGCCGCTGGTCGGGTACCGGTACTGCTGCACCTCTTGGCGCCGAATCGCAGGCCGCAGCAGGTGACCGATGACTTGGGTAGTTTTTGGGACACGACCTACGCCTCTGTTCGCAAGGAACTGCGCCGGCGTTATCCGCGTCACGCATGGCCGGAGGATCCGCGTCAGGGTGTCGCGGAGCGCAGGCCGCGCCGGCGGCCGCGGCGCTAGTCCGTACAAATCTGTCAATCCGTAGGCAACCTGAGGCAGATTTGCGATTGGCTCTGGGCAATGGTCCCAACGGGTCCGCGGCGGGGGCATGCTCTACGGGTCATGCTCTTGAAGTGCCTGCTGCCCACGCTCCTCGCCGCTGCATTTGTAGCGCCCTCCTGTCAGACGGTGGACGCCACGAGTGCGATTGAATTCCACGGTCTGATGCAGACCTTGGACGATGGGGAGCAGGACCAAATCGATCGTCCTTTGGGGGTAGGCCTAGTTGTTGTGGGTATGCCGGTCCCCGATGCGGATGTGCCTGCCGCATTCGAGTATGGCTTCCAGTACATGCACGATTCCGGTGGAGCGGACGGCGTCAATCAGGAAACGTCCAGCAACCTCGTCTGGGCCGGTGTGCGGGCTGAGATGTGGGGCGGCACTTGGCGGCCGCACTTCGGGGCTGGCTTGATGGGGATCTCGACTCATATCCGGCGGCGCCGGAAGACCGACCGGCTGCACGCTTCGGATGAGATGCGCTCCCTGGGCTTCTACTTCGAGGTGGGGATCACCCTGCGCGCCACCTCGCGTTGGCACTTGGGCCTCGGGCTGCGCCAGAGCATTGGCCTGCGCGATCACCTGGAAGACACGCCGGTGGATCTCGATTTTGTGGAGGTTTATGGGAGCCTCGGGTACAGCTTCTAGCAGGCTATGGGCATGCGACATCCTCGTTTGTATGCCCTGCTTCTAACCTTCCTTACCGCCTGCAATTCCACGGACTACAGGCACGCCCTCGAACTGCGCGTCTCCGAGGATGAACCCGGGGATGCCGGGAATGCATTCGGGGAAAGTGACGGGGCCGGCGTGGCTTATACGGTGTACCGCCGGGACACGGATGAGGGTCTACCGATCGGGTTTGAGCTCGGGATCGGCCAGCAGTCGGATGGCGCTACCCATGGGGAACTCAATCACGCGTGGATGGGCGCCTTTCGGGAATTCGGAGAGTCTGTCGTACGGCCCTTCGTGGGTGTCGGTGTGATCAACACGGAGTTGGTGCGCGGTGCGGGCGCAGACGCCGGTGAGTTTGGTCCCTATGCGCAGGTCGGCCTGCGCGTTTACTTGACGCCCGCCTATCACATGGCGATTGGCTACCGCGAGTCATTCGGAATCGAGGACACCGTGGATGGCCAAGACTACGACCTGACTACGATCCAGGTCTTCTTCAGCCTGGGCTTCGGGTTCTAGCCGAGTCCATGGCTGTTACTCCGCGTCTGTCGGCGGCTGTACTCGCTACGCGGGACGTGGGTCGCGGGCTTGAGGTCCTGCTTGTTCTGAGGTCGCCTGCCCTGCGATTCTTTGGTGGCTATTGGGCTCTGCCCGGCGGCGCATTGGATGCAGAGGACCGGGATGCTGCGCTAGCTGGCGAGCCGACGGATAGGGAGCTGGCTCGCTGCGGTTTGCGCGAGTTGTTCGAGGAGACGGGCTGCTTGGCGCCGGGCTTGGAGCGCCAATTAGCGGAGCCTCTGCGTGCAGGCTTGTTGGAGAATGATGCGCAAGCTGCGCGCGCTTTTCGGGAGCTGCTCGATGGAGCTCCGCAGGCGTTGGAGTGTGTGCATCCGATCGGCACGCGCACCACGCCGGCCATGGCGCCCGTGCGCTTTCAGACGCGTTTCTTGCAGCTGAGTTTGGAAGGCGCGCACGAGCCCCATGTGATTCCTGGGGAGCTTGCGGATGCGGCCTGGCTGCGACCGGAGGAGATCCTGCAAGAGTGGTTGCGTGGCGAACGCCTAGTGGTGCCGCCGGTGCTGGCGATTCTGACGCAGTTGCGGGATATGGAACTTGAGGCCCTGCTCGCCGCGGGGCCTGAGGTTTGCAGCCTGCGCGAAGGGGATGCAGCTCTCGCCATTCGCAGCACGCCGGGCATCGCTCAGGTGCCGTTACTCACGCCGACCCTGCCTCCGGCGACTACCACCAACTGCTATGTGGTGGGTGAAGCGGAGCTCTACGTGGTGGATCCAGCGACCTACGAACAGACCGAACGCGAGCGGCTCTTTGCCTTGCTCGACGGTCTCGTGGAGCGCGGCGCGCGTCTGGCGGGTGTGCTCGTGACCCATCATCATCCGGATCATGTGGGTAGCGTGGCGGCTACGGCCGAGCGCTATGACCTGCCCGTTTATGGCCACCCCTTAACCCTGGAGCGTCTGCCTGAGCCGGTGCGTGATGGGCGGCCCTTGGATGAGGGTTCGGTGTTAGAGCTCGGTCTCGCGCCGGATGGATCGCCGGAATGGAAGCTCGAGGCCATGCACACGCCTGGGCATGATCGCGGGCACTTGGTCTTCCGCGAGTCGCGCTACGGAGCGCTGATCGCAGGCGACTTGGCCTCCACGGTCTCGACGATTCTGATCGAGCCGCCCGAGGGTCACCTGTCCACGTACTTGGCCACCTTGGAGCGCATGCTGCAGGTCGACTTCGGCCATCTCTATCCGGCCCATGGGCCGGCGGCGCGCGATGGTCACGGGCTCCTGCAGCGCTACCTGCGGCACCGCGCCATGCGCCGCAGTTCCTTGGAGAAGGCACTTGCTGAGTTGGGGCCGGGAGCTCTGATGAGCTTCGTGCCGCGGGTCTATGCGGACCTCGAACCGGCACTGCACGGCATGGCTGGGCGCTCGCTGCAAGCGGGCTTGGAACAGTTGCAGGAAGAAGGCTTGGCGCAGCTGGTGGACGGGAAGTGGAGCGCTACGGACTAGCCAGTTCGCGCAGGCGCCGCAGGCCTTCGTAGGGGCGTGACTTGATCACGCTCACGGGCTCGTCAAGCACGGCGGCGATCTCGTTGCGGCCGAGGTCCTCCGTGTAGCGCAGGATCAAGACCTCACGCTGGTCCGCGCTCAAGCAGGCGTACGGCATCGGAGGCGGCCTCGGCGTTGACCCGGCGCGTCAGGGGGCCGGTGATGCTCTCCGCCAGGCCCGGTTCGGTGGCTGGACGCTCGCGTTCTGGTTGACGCTGTGTGTCGCGCAGCAGATTGAGGCAGCGGTTGCGCTGGGCGCGGAGTGCTTCGCCGGCGAGGCGCCGGCGCAGGCCTTGGCCCGCTTCTATGGCTTACCGGCTAACGCCAGTGGAAGCGGCTGGCGGCGTGGCATTCGCGACAGCTGCTCGCGCTCTCTGCGGGCGAGTGCACGTCGGCGATTTTGGGGTCGCCGTGGCACTCGACGCAGGTGGCTCTGCGGTGGGCTTCCAGTTGGTGGGGGAAGTTCGAGCTGACGGTGGCAGGCGGCTGCGGAGCGCGGAAGACGGAGGCGAGGGTGATGCCGTCCTGGGGCGTGTGACAGTTGGCGCATTGGCCGCCGCCGATGTTCGTGTGGGCTTGGTTAGTGCCCTGCGCGCGCTCCATGTGGCAGCGCACGCAGCTGGCCACGTCCTCTGGGGTCGAGGCCATGGCGAAGCCGAGCTGCGGATCCGAGAGGCTGCCAAATTCATGGCAGGCGAGGCAGCCACCTTCCACGGCCGTGTGGCGGTCGTGGGGGAAGTCCGGACGGGTCCTGGCTTGGCGGGCGACGGTGGTGGCTAGGGGGCTACCGCCTGAGGTGATCAGTGCGGTGCCGTCGGCCTCCTTGTGGCAGTTGGCGCAGGAGGTCAGAGGCGGCCCGCTGAAGGCGTCGGGTGCGGCGACGATGCCGAGGCTGGCAGCGATGTCCGTGTGGCACTCGGCGCACTGCTGGTTGAGCTGCTCGGCGCTCGCGCCCGGGCCCGGTAGGAGTGCGCTCAGGTGGATGTCGTGCTCGAAGGGGCGCGCGCTTAGGAGTCGGCCAGGTTGTGCTGCGGCGCCGGTCTTGTGGCAGCTGCTGCAGTCTTCCTCGCCGCCTGCGTGGTCGAAGACATCCGCGTGTGAGCGTAGGCTGATGTCGAAGGCCAGGGGCCGAGCAGCCAGCTGCTCGACGCTGCGGAGGGCCGGCTGGAAGACTTCCACGTGGCACTGCTCGCAGTTCTCGCCTTCATTGCCGGCGCCGTGCCAGGTTACATTCCAGCGCTTGTCGGCGGCGGGCAGGGAGGTGCCCGTGACGCTGGAGTCGGGGCTGTGGCACTCGGCGCAGTCCTTGAAGGCGAGGGGCACAAAGTCGATGACTCCGGGCGCGGCCATGGCCGTATGGCAGGTGCTGCAGTCTTCGATGGCGCTGTGGGCCATGTGATCAAAGGCTTCGTAGCCGCTGGAGGGCACGCGCGCGAGCATGGCGTTCGAGGTCGGAGCTAGGTCGATCCTGTGCTCCGCAATGGCCAGGGCCAGACTGCTGGAGATGGCCTCCGGTGTGGCCATGTCATCCTCGTGGCAGTCCGCGCAGCGTTCGGTGATGTTTCCTGGCGAGAGTACGCCCATGGCGGGCTGGCTGCCGTGGTGTTCCTTGTGGCAGTCGATGCAGACGAGGCTCGTCTGGCTCTCGAAGGGGTGCGCCATTCCGGCCTCGGCGTCTGCGATGACCTCTACGTGACAGCTCGCGCACTTCTCCGAACTGGGTTGGCCGTAGCTGTCGTGGCAGGCGTTGCAGCCCTGCTCCTGGGCGAGCTCCACCATGAATGCCAGGCGCGTGTCGCGCGGGGGCATGTCGCTGAAGAATTGACTGTGGGCGAAGGCTAGCTTCGCCGGTTGCAGAGCCGCCTGGCCCGCAGGTTGGGTGGAGAACCACCAGATGGCGACGGCGGCCACGAGACAGGCTAGAACGTTTAGGCGCCGCAGCAGCGGCATGCGGCCGAACTGAACTTCGCTGCGCACCCACTCATCGGCATCGCTGGCGAATTCACCGCGGCGCTTGATGGTGTGGAAGAAGGCACCTTCGCGCACGGCGATGTCGAGCGAAGCGGGCTGCTCTGGGTTGATCGAGAGTTCGAGGATCGCGACGCCTAGGGCGATGCGATCGCCGCTCTTTACCGGCCTTTGGCCCTGAATGCGAATGCCGTTGAGGTAGGTACCGCTGGCGTTGGGTAGGTCCTTGATGAAGAACTGGCCGCCCTCGTGCACGATGGCGCAGTGGCTCTCGGCAGCAACCGGGTCATCGAGCACGAGGCCCGATGTGGAGAGCGTGCCGATGACCAACTCGCTAGTACGCACCTCCTGCAGGAGTTGGAGCTTCTTCTTCTCAGCCTTGCGCTGCTCGAGCAGCTCCTTGCGCTCGATGCGGAAGAGGGCAGGGTCCTGGGGTTGGGGGACGCTCATGCCTTGGACTCAGGCAGCTCCCCGGCGATATCGGATAGGCTGCGGTCGAAGATCAGGGAGGGGGGCACGCGTTCGATGGCTCCGCAGGGGCAGTTGTAGACGCAGGCTTCGAAGGGCAAGCCTTCGCAGCGGTCGCACTTGACGGCCTTGCCTTTGACCTCTTGTTCCTTGTAGTAGCCGCGCTCGGCGGCCGTCAGCGCCGCGCGCTTAGGTTCTTGGTCGAAGAAGTTGCCGATCAGCGGGATCTTGGTCAGCCAGTTCGAGGTGGCCTCCGGGTTTAGGTCCGGCGGTTCCGTCAGGCGGATGACGTCGTAGGGACAACCCTTGGTGCATTCGGCGCAGCCCACGCAGTTGTCCCACACGAAGCGGATCAGGCCCTGGGAGTCGCGGCGAATGGCGCCGTAGTTGCACGACATCATGCAACCGGGGGTTTCGCAGTGGTAGCAGGAGGTGGTCAGGGTCAGTTGCTTGCCCATGGCGTTGCCATCGGCGCTGATGCGGTTGCCCTTTTTGGACAGGCGCGGGACCTTGTCGTCGTGAACCGCTACGCAGGACTCCACGCAGGCGTTGCAGCGCACGCATTTCTCCAGGTCGATCACTAGGGCTTCACCGCCCTTGATCGACTCGGCGTGGACCATGATCTCGAGCTGCTCGTCGAGGTTCTGCTCGCCGTCGCCGTCGTAGTAGCCGGTATTTAGACCAGACTCTTCGGCAGCGATCAGGCGCGCCGCCTTGCGCAGGGAATCGAGCACGTCCGGGCGCTCGGCGAAGGCTTGCTTGATGGCCTCGATGGGCAGCACCAAGGTGTCGGTGGGCATCAGCGTCGTGAAGCTGCCGGGCCACTCACCGCCGCCGTCGAGGAAGGCGTTCTCGCCGAAGGAGGAGTTGGCCATCAGGTAGCCCATGAGCAGGGGCTCGCCGGCGGCGTTCTTGCGCGTCTTGGACATGCCGCCAGAGCGCACCAGGACGATCTCGGTGGCGGGCTCGCCTTCTACGGCGATGAGCGTGTCCTTGGGGTGCGTCTCGAAGCGCGCGTGCTCGCGCAGGGTGCGCAGCAGGTCCTTGTCGAGATCCTTGAGCAGGGGCACCACGCGCAGGTGCTGCGCGAGGGAACGCTTGCGGTAGAGGCTGTCGACCTTGTGCTTGAAGTCCGGCGAGAACTGGAAGAGCTCCTTGAAGAGTCCGGCATCGAGCACGGCCAGCACGCAGGCAGTGTCCGCTTTCAGTCGTGCCAGGGAGGGTTGGTTGGAGATGGCAGACAGCTCACCAAACCAGTGCTGCGGGCCGAGTTGCTCCAGCAGCTCGGTCTTGCCGGACTTCTCGGTGCGGTAGGCGGAGACGATGCCGGTGAGCACCACGAAGAAGTCGCTGGTGTATTCGCCTTGGCGGATGAAGTCCGTGCCGGCGGGAAATTCGCGGATCTGCGTGAACTCAAGCACGCTCTCTTGGTGCTTCTTGGAGAGCTTCGTAAAGAGCGGCAGTTCGAGCAGTCCGCGGGTGTGGGCATTCATGGATAAACCGTGCGAGCTGTCAGAATTTCCAGATCGAAAGGACGTGGACCGCGACCAATCCGGTGAGCAGTAGGGCTGCCGGGATGTGGATGAATTTCCAAGCCATGAAGGAAGTGCGTACGCGGTAGAGGGCGCGCAGCTCCTCGAGCACCGTGCGCTCCTGGGCGACCAGTGCGAAGGCGTCTTGGATATCGGTGGCTCGTTCGGGGACGCGGCTGGTGAAGTCTTGCAGCAAGAGGCGCAGTCGTTCCTCGGTGGGAAGTGCGCCCGCGGCGAGGGTCCGCAAATCGCCGGCTAGGGGCTCGTCGAAGGACTCCAGGGCTTCCGTGCGCTTGCGGCGCAGGCTGGCGCGCAGGGCGCTCGCTTCTTCGATGGAGAGGTCGTGTTCGCGCGCGGTCAGCCAGCTGGGGCCCTTGGCCCACAGGTAGATGCCGATCAAGCCGGTGAACAGAACTAGGTAGCTCAGGCTCGTAAGCCAGAGGCCGAAGCTTGACTGGGGCGCGGTGCCCGAGTGCATCAGCAGGAGCGCGCCGAAGGCCGTGCCGTAGAACACGTGCACGTGCATCCAGCGCGCCACACGGCCCAGGGGCTCGGTGGGGAGGATGCGAATGGTCCACGGTGCGCCGCCGCGTAGGCCGGGCTCGACCACTGCGCGATTGATCTTGTGCGTGCGCGCTTGCTTGAGGATGCCTGCAGCTTCTTTCTCGATGGCCTTGGCGGAGGTAATGTCCCGCGCGTCGATGCGTTGGCGCAGGCGTTGGATACCTTTGTCCGCTTGTTCGAGGGCTGCGTAGTCGACCTTGAGCCTGAACTCGGGCGAGTAGCGGCCGCGGTGGGCGTACTTGCGCAAGACGTAGGCTACCACCACCAAGAGCAGGGTCAGGGTGGTCCAGCCCGTGGCCAGGATGAAGGTGCGATCGGTTGTTGGAACGCGGCCGAAGGGCGCGTTCCAAGCTAGGGAGAGGCCCACGAACACCAGCACGAGGATGAGCGCCAGGGGCCCGTGCTTGGAGCGGAACAGGGTCGAGTTCATGGATGCGCGGCTAGCTGCCGAAACCCAGGAGCTTGCGGCCCGCGGGGGTGGCCATCAGAGCGGCGCCTGCAAGCAGCAAGCCCACGAGCATCCAAAGCAACACGCGCTTGGAATCGCTGCCACCCAGTTGATTGACGGTGGCGGCGACGCGTGCGTCTGCTACGGCGCGCGCCCACTCGCGCGGGCCCACATGCTTGCCGAGCAGTAAGCACTCGCCCAGGCTTAGGCCCTGTTCCTTGGCTTCCTGCTTGGCTCGCTTGAGGTCTGCCGACGGCAATTGCCCGCGACCTCCCAGGAGCTTTGCAGCCAAGGCATGGCGTTCGGCGGGGATCGCTATTAGCTCGGAGTCGGTGCTCTGTAGGAACACGGCCTCGATCGTGCCGAAACGAATGTGTGCATCCGAGTGCAATTCGCGCGGGGCATTCAGAGCCAAGGGCGCGCCGTCGAGCTGGGTGCCATTGGCGCTGCCCAAGTCCTCGATGAAGAAGGTGTTGACCCGGGGGTTGAAGACGATGCGCGCGTGTTCGCTGGATACGCCGCGGTTGGGCAGGCTGCAGCTCGCCTCGGGTTTGCGCCCGACGGTGAACTCCTTGTGTTCGACATCCACCCCGCGCATGTCCGCTTCATTGAGCACGATCAAGCGCGCGCCCATACGCACTAGCTTGGCGTTGGCACCGATGTCGTTGTCGGCATCGCCCAGGATGGTGTTGAGCGCAACACTGTCGAAGGCGCCGAAGCTCGAGCCGCTGGCCTGCGGAACAGGTGTGGGCTTAGGCGGTGCACTGGGCCGGGCCACGGGGACCGGGGTGATCGCTGGTAGAGCGGTCTTGACCTCTTGTTCCTTGTCCGAAGGCGGCCGCATGGTGGGCTCCTCGTCCGGCGCTGGCACGGTGCCGGAGCCGGAAGCGGATGGAGCGCCCATGATTGTGGCGTGACTGTCGGGCTCGACCGCGGGCAAGGTCATGTCGCCCTGCAGGGTGTCGGCATTGGCGTCGACCTTGCCGCGCACTACGAGCTCGACCCTGCCGATGGCGATGTGCATGTCCGCGCGTAGCACCTGCTCTTGCCCTTCGTGCAGCACCGCGGTGTTGTCGATGTGAGTACCGTTGTTGCTGCCGAGGTCGGTGATCGCCAATTGCTCGCCTTGGGTGACGATCTTGGCGTGTCGAGCGGAGACGTGGCTGTCCTTGAGTACTAGGTCGCAGTCCGGGTGGCGGCCGATGGTGAGGCCATCCCGGGCAGCCAGCTCATGCATGGCCTGCCCGTTCTCGATCACTTGCAATGTCCAGGTGTTGGTCATCGGGGCCAGGCTTAGGCGTCGAGGGTAACGGGGGATGTGGCCCGTGCGACGCAGGGATAGATCATGCCGTCGGCGATCTCATCGTCGCTTAGGTCATTGTCTTCCATGTCCACGGTGCCGCTAACCAGTTTGGTGATGCAGCTACCGCAGCTGCCCTCGCGGCAGGCGTAGTCGATCTCGACGCCGTTGGTTTCGGCTAAATCGAGCAGGCATTCTTCCGCTCCAGCATTGGCTTCCACGCAGGAGGATTTGAAGGTGACCGCATGTCCCACAACTGCGGGGGTCGGCTCTTCCACAGGAGCGACGACGGCGGATTCTTCCGGTGCTGCGGGCTCGGGGATCGGCGTAGGCTCGAGCACTTCGGCAATGGGCTCGGGCTTCGCGGCGGGCTCGGGCTTCGCGGCGGGCTCGGGCTTCGAAACGGGCTCGGGCTTCGAAGCGGGCTTAGGCTCTACCTTGGTGCCCTTGGCTACACGGCCTTCGCCGAAGCTCTCCATGTGGAGGTTGGCGATGGGGTAGTCGAGCTCCTTCAGCTTGTCCTTGATGGCTAGGCTGAAGGGCTTGGGGCCGCAGAGGAATACATGGCGGTCCATGAGGTCGGGCGTGATCAGGTCGATCATGGGCGCGCTGATGCGTCCGGTCAGGCCTGTCCAGGATTCGGTGCCGTTCCATTTGGAGGTCACCGTGAAGATCACGCGCAGGCCGCTGTGGCGTGCGCTGATGGTCTCGAGTTCCTTGCGGAAGATGAAGTCCGACGGGGAGCGGCCGGAGTAGAGCAGGGTCACATCCACATCGGCGGTGGTGTCTACGATCCAGCGCAGCATAGACATCATGGGGGTGATGCCGCTGCCGCCTGCGATGCAGAGCATCCTGCGCGAGGGGTAGTTGAAGCAGGAGAATTTACCCGCCGGGCCGCGGACCAGGATTTCGTCTCCGAGGCTGGCGCGGTCGGCCATCCAGTTGGAGACCAGGCCGCCGGGTACGCGCTTGATCGTGAGCTCAATGGTGTGCGGCCTGGAGGGGCTCGAGGACATGCTGTAGGAGCGCTTGACCTTCTTCCCTTCGATGTCCACCGTGATCGTGACGAACTGGCCGGGCTTGTAGGAGAAGAGCGTGCCCGTGTCGCTCACTAGACGAAAGGTCTTGGTGTCGGCGGTCTCCTCGATGATGTCGGCGATGCGCAGGCTGATCTCGCCGCCGGACCAGACCGTCTTGCTGGAGCGATCCTCCAGCAGGTGGGAGAGCAGGATGCTGGCTTCGGGCGGCTTCTCTAGCTCGACCAAAGCGGCTTGGCTTTCGATCTCGTCTACTTTGTCGTTAGCGAGGGGCCTAGTGCTCGCCAGTTCCAGGCGTAATTCGAAGCCTTGGATGCCCAAAACGTCGCCATCGGCCAGCGGTGTCGATTGCCCTTGGTCCAATTTCTTGCCGTTAAGCTGGGTCCCATTCATGCTGCCCTTATCGGTTAGCACAAAGCCTTCGGGAGCACTGGTGATGAGCGCGTGAACGCGACTAATCTGGGGATCCTCGAGCTGCACAGTGCAGTCCTTTAAGCGTCCGATGGAATTGGTCGGCTGGAGGTCGACCATCCGCTGGGGAAGGCCTTCTCGTTGGATAATCAGCTTCGCCATATCGCGAGTGAGTCTTTGGGGGGCTGGGATGCGAGACCGGCGTAGCAGGGATGCATCTAGAGGGGGGCTGCTCGCGCAGACCCACTGGGCAACTGAGATAGTATCGACGTTTGGCCGATCTGCGCGAGGGTTGCGCGGGCTTTCAGTCAGGGGGCAGGCAGCCCGAGCGCGCCCTCATGAAGCCCACGGGCTTGTAAGGTCCGCGGATCCAACGGACTTCTTGCCTGATTCCGGAACGTTCGTACGCTTAGGCTCCCCTCAAGAGGGGGGTCTCTGATTCTGGCGCCCCTGCATCGCATGGCCCTGGGTCGGATTGACCGCCGACCTGCTTCTCGAAATTCCGCCCCTGCGTTCCACGGATTTGATGACTAGCCTCGTTTCCCTGCTGCGGAATTTGTGCGACCCACGGGTGCTGGCCCAAGGGGCATTCGTTGGCATGGCGCTAGCCCTCTCCGCCTTTGCATTTGTTGGAGAGCAGGACCCGAGCGACAAACCTGACGGCGTGTTTGCCTTTACCCATCGCGTACACGTTCCGCGCGCTTGGCAGAGCATCGACGACGATGGAAATTGGAATGTGCAGGAGCGTCAACGCGACTGCCGTGGTTGCCACGACTACGCGAAAGGGCAGACCAAGGATCCCCAGGCTGTCTGCACCAGCTGCCACTTCACGAACGAGAAGAACCAGTACCGCTTCAAGCTCTGGGCTGACCCGCCCAGCTTTACGAGCGACCTGACCGCTCTGCGTAGTCCTAATGCCTTCTTCGATCACAGTCTGCACCTGATCCTCGAATGCCGTGAATGCCACGAGGGTTCCAAGGATGACTTCGAGCCGCCGGCCCTGATCGAGGGCGCCTCCCCGGGGGAGGAGCTGTGCATGACATGCCACGCGGGCGACAAGCCGCGGCAGGCCGAGCTGCACTTCATGGCCAACGATCGTGCTGGAAATCCGATCACCGATGTGCGCAAGTCAGCGGCGCTCACCACCCTCAAGAAGGGGCTGGGTGAGGCCTTGAACGACTCTCCCTCCATGGGCCCTAATACTTCGGATAGCACCCACTTGGGGCCTTTCCGCCACAAGGAGCACCTGCTGCCCGAGTTCCAGGAGAGCCCAACTTCCTTGGGTGATTTAGGCGCAACTAGCATGGGCTTGGATCAAGCCCGTCAGGGGAATTGCGGTGCTTGCCACCAGCCCATGTTTGAGGCGCAAGCGGGCATGGCCATGGCGGTCGGCGCGCCGGTGCATGCGCCCTTCGAGCAGAGCGCTCAGGTCTGTGGCGAATGCCATGTGGCCGATGAGGCGCGCACGCCGCTGAGCTTTGAATTGGGGCCCGTGACTCGCCCCAGTGCGGTTGGCGGGACCTTCTCCCACCAGGATCACCTGCAATTCACGCGTCCGGATGGGGAGCTGAGCAAGAGCAGCCTTGCCGGGTACGACGCCATCGAGAGTGAGGGCTGCATGGCCTGTCACCTCCCGGACGCCTCGCGAGAGGAGGGTTACGTGCTGAAGGGTGCCTTGGCTGATACGCGCTCCTTCCAAGGCTGCCAGAGCTGTCACGAGCAGTCCGCCTGGGCCCCCGCAGAGCACGGCGCATGGTGGACCCCCGAGGATCACGGTGAGTGGAGCGCTTGTAGTGCTTGCCACCAGCCAGACAGCGGTGCTTTCGACCAGGCCCGGCCGGTGGCCGAGGTGCGCCGTTCCAAGCCCGTGTCGTTCCACCTAGAAACCCAGCAGCACCCGCATATCACGGTGGCTGAGGGCGAAAGCATCGAGGGCTCCTGCCGTGAATGCCACCGCAAGCCGGTCGCTAGCCTGCCGAGCCGCATTCAGGATGTTGCGTTTGACCACGCTACCCACCTGCCCGCGTCTGCCGGGCCCGATGATTGCTCGGCCTGTCACACCCCCGATCAATTCCAGGCCACGACCTCTGCCGGGTTGGCCCGGACCAGCGCCGGCGTAGAGCTAGTCTACAACCCGGCGGCCTGCATCGATTGTCACCGCGGCTCAGCTCCGGTGCCGCAGTTCGCTCCCGCGCAAGAGGCACGCAGCGTGGTGGAATTTTCCCACGGCGCACACCTGGGTCAGACCCTGGTGGGCGGCGGCGAGGTGGGTTGCACCACCTGCCACGTACCGGTGGCTGGTGAGGCGATCGGTACCTTGGCCGCTGCGAGGGACTGCACGCAATGCCATGCGCATGATGCGACGCCCGTCCAGGGCCATGCGGCGCTCACCGGCGGGGGAATTACGGCTGGCGAGGTGGCGGCTTGTAGTGCCTGTCATCTAGACGGATTCCCAGTGGCCGGCAGTCCGACTCTGATCGCGAGCTCGCGCATTCTGAACCTGGTCGGAAGCGGGGCACAGCATCACCCCACTGGTGAGGAGTGCTCGAACTGCCACCTGCCCGGCGCGGGCTTGCTGATCTCCACGGTCGAGAAGCCCAGGGGTAATCGTCTGTTCGTAGATCGCACCACCTACACGCCTCCGGCCCCGAACGACAGGCTCCAGTCTGGCATCCACCGGGATCTGCTCACGGGAACCAACCAGGCCACGCGCAAGCACGGGGACGATGAGGTGAACTGCTTCTACTGTCACTGGACCGGCAACAAGTCGGGCTTCGTGGGCGCTGGACAAGGCACCAAGGACCCTGAGATCAGTTCCGTCCGTCGCGCCCTAGGCGACAACCTAACCCTCTTCCCTGGGGGGCCGGCGCTCATCCGCTAGTTCGCTCATCGCACACTCTCCATTGACCTCCTCTAAGCAAACCCAGCCCCCCAGGAATATGAAAACCTCCGAGTTAACCCAAACAGCTCTGCGCTGGTGCCTCACTGGCATCGGCCTCGTGGGGCTCTGGTCGGCGCTATCCGCCTGCCGTACGAGTCAAGACCCCGAGCCGAAGGCGGCCATGGCGGTCGATGAGGTTTCGGACGTGGAGCTGGATGCAGATGCCATGCACGCCGCTCTATACGTGGAGTCCAAGTATCCCTCAGCCAAGGAGTGCGGTGCTTGTCACCCCTTGCACTTCAACGAGTGGTCCACATCTCCGCACGCTTACGCCGAGATGAGCCCGGTGTTCAACACTATGCAGGCGGCGGTCACGACCCTGACCAACGGGACGAACGCGGACTTCTGTATTCGTTGCCACTCGCCCGTGGGGATGGCACTTGGCGAGCCCCTGCTCACGGAGATGAAGAACCGTTCGCAGAGCGCGCGCGAGGGTGTGACCTGCATCGTGTGTCACCGTATCAATGGTGACTTCGGCAAGGTCAGCGGGCGCTTCAAGTTGGAGGCCGGCGATATTCACCAACCGATATACGGCCCGAGTAGCTCGGACGAGCTGCAGCGGATTCTCAACGAGAACGCGAGCGAGGGCGGGAGCTTCTCCGATCTGCAAGTAGAAGCGGATGGAACCGGCGAGTACCCGATTCACGCCGAGGTGGAGACATCCTTCTTCATCTCTCAGTCGAGCTCTTGCGGCAGCTGCCACGACGTGACCTCGCCCGGTGGCTTCCGCTTGGAGGAGGCCTTCAGCGAGTACAAGTCCTCGCCTTCGGCCGAGAGGGGCGAGTCCTGCCAGGACTGCCACATGAGTCACGAGGAGGGCAAGGTGAGTAGTGTCGTGGTGATCGATAGTGCTGCGAGCATGCCCAACGGCACCACCTCACGTACGCGCAAACTGACCGCCCACTACTTCGCTGGTCCCGACTACTCGATCATCCACCCGGGCCTGTTCCCGATTCACGGGCCGCGCACGGCGGACTTCGCTACCTTCGAAGAGTGGCAAGACTTCGACCTGGCGTGGGGCCGCGAGAAGTTCGAGAGCTCGGACCACTCCGGCACCGACTTCAAACACAAGAAGTGGGAGAGCACGCGCAACCGCAAGCAAGCCCACGACATCATCTACGGCTCCGGCGGTCAGATGGAGAAGCTCGAGGTGTATCGCGGACGTCAGCTCGATGTCTTGCGCGAGGGCTACCAGCTCGGCGATGTGCGCATCGGCGAGGAGGACGAGGACGGCCTGGACTTTAGTATCGAAGTCAAGAATGGCACCAGCGGCCACAACGCGCCCACGGGCTTCATTGCCGAACGCACCCTCTACCTAGAAGTGACGGTCTACGACGGCAACGGCGAGCCGGTCTTCAAGTCAGGCGACTTGGATCCCAATGGGGATGTGCGCGACTTGCACTCTACCTATGTGCACAACGGTGCTGCGGTCCAGGACGAGTTCCTGTTCAGCCTGCAGTCGAAGTTCATGGTGCGCCTGTTCCGTGGAGGGGAGCGCGAGCAGGTCTTGCCGCTTAACTTCTCGGGCAGCCCGCTGCTCTTCAACCGTCCGGCTTCCACTCCTACGATCGCAACCGGCCGTCCGCCGGGGGCGCGCATCCACCGCGTGGGTTTGCCGCCCAACAGCTCTCGCTGGGCTGACTATGCGGTCAAGCCGGATGAGCTGACCGTGGGTCCTTACTCCGTCAAGGTACGCATGATTGCTGGCATGGTTCCGGTGAACCTGATCGAGGCGATCCATACCCTCGGTTTCGACTACGGCATGAACCCGCGTCAAGTGGGTGACCGCGTGGTGGCTGGGCGGCCGCTCTTGTGGGAGGCTGAGTTCTCCCTTGAGCACTCGGGGCCGGTCACTATCGACTGGGAGAAGCCCGGGCCCGGCATCATCGACTGGTGGCAAAAGCCCGGTGAGGAGCGTTCTGCCGACGAGCATTCCGGTGCGCAAGCAGGGGGCCACTAGTGATTCGCTCTCAAACGAAGCAATACGTGCTTAGAACCAGCGTCTTGATCGCAGCTGGCATCGGTCTAACGGGCAGTTCCATGGCTCAGCACGGTGAGCATTCCGGCGACGATCCGAACCGCCTCACGGATGTATACCTACCGCCGCAGGTGGACCTGATTCCCAAGCGCCCGGCGCCGCTCTTGGAGTTGGGTAACGGTTTCCTGAAGCCCGGCGAATTGAAGGATCCGATCAGGCTTGGCAACGGTGCGATTTGGTCGCCCCAGCTGATCGTATGGGGCAACTTCCGCAGTAGCGTCTCCGCGCGCAATGGCAACATTAGCGACCAGTCGGAGTGGGCCAACCGCCTAGACCTCTTCGCGGAGGGGCGGCTCTCGCCCACGGAGCGGGTAGTGGTCGGTCTGCGCCCCCTGGACAAGAACGGCGAGTTCTCGGGCGTCAACCTGGAGGACGGCGAAGACAACGACGGAGCCAACCTCGACATCCAGACCTTCTTCTTCGAAGGCGACTTTGGCGAGATCTTCCCCAGCCTCGACCGCGAAGACGTCAAGGCCTTGGACATTGGCTTCGGCTTTGGTCGTCAACCTGTCAACTTCCAGGACGGTGTGCTGATCAACGATGTGATGGATGCCTTCACCGTCACGCGCAACTCCCTACGCTTCGGCGGGCTGTCCAACTTCCGGGCCACGGCACTGCTGGCTTGGAACGACATCGAGCGTGGCGGTATCGAGGACGAGGATGCCACCATGATCGGCCTCCTGACCGCCTCGGACTTCACCGACAACTACGTGGAGATCGATGTGCTGGCCACCTTCTCGGATAGTGGTGACGGGCTCTATGCAGGTGTGGGTAGCACGCAGCGCTTCGGCGGAATGGCGAGCACCTTCCGGGCCAACGCCTCTATCGCTCTCGATGACGCTAGCCCGGCGGTGGACGATGGAGTGCTGCTGACCAGCGTGCTCTCCTGGGTTCCGCACCACACCCACGACAACCTCTATGTAGGTTCCTTCGTGGGTATCGGCGACTTCACCAGCGCGGCTCGCGCGCCGGGCGTGGCCGGGCCCTTGGGTAATATCGGCATCCTATTTGCGGCCACTGGCCTGGGAACGGTGGGCGCGCCCATCAATCCCAACGGAGCGGATGTGGTTGGTGGTGCTTTGGGCTACCAGCAGATCTTCGGCAGCGGTCGTTCGCAGATGATCTACGAGCTCGGCGTGCGCGCAGCCACCGAGAACCGCGATGACAATACCGTCGCCGTGGGGGCTCGCTACCGCAGGGCCGTGGGCCAGCGCACGGTGCTGACCTTCGATGCCTTCGCGGGCAACGACAATGTGGACGACGGCTTCTACGGGGGCCGTGTCGAGTTCCTCTGGCGCTTCTAGTTACTACTCGGGCGAAGCCGGATGCTCTTCCGGTTTCGCCCGGCTAACTCAGCCTCAGGGCCGAGCTCAGTAGCTCGTGCAGGGTGTCGAAGGTGAAGGGCTTGGCCAGGATCGGCACGCCGATGGCCTGGGCCCGTTCCGCGATGGGATAGGGGTCGCCGCTCATCAGAATGATGGGGATCTCGTAGCCGCCTTGCTTGAGACGCTCGGCGACCTCGATGCCAGAGAGGCGAGGCATGGTCTGATCCAGGATGATGGCTTGCACCGCTTGGGGCTGCGCTTGCGCCTGTTCAAGCAGTTCGCTGCCACATTCGAAGCCCCGGAACTTGAAGCCCTTGGTCTCTAGCTGGCGGCCCAGGAGTTTGCGGATCAGGTGGTTATCGTCGGCAACGAAGATGCAGTGCACCGCCTTGGATGCGCTGACTGCATTGCTCCCCTGACTTGAATCCACCTAAGTCTCTCCTTCGCGTTGGCTCCAAGATGAATGGCGCCGAGGCAAGGGTCAAGTACGGCCGGTAGGGGAATAGTGCATTTGGACTAGTTCTGGGAGCCGGTTAGCTCGCGTTCGAGGATTGCGAGTACGTGGTCCACCAGGTTGCGGTGCGTACGGAAGCACAGCACGGCTACGCGTATCCAAAAGACTCCGTCGAGGGTCGTGGATGAGAGGAAGACGCGGCCGTCGGCGAGCACGGCTGCCAGGAGCTTCTGGGTGGCGGCGTTGGCGTCGCTACCGTCCTCGGGCACCCAGCGGAAGAGCGCGACCGAGAGCTCTGGTTCGGGGCCGACTTCAAGGCCCAGGTCGATGGCGCGCCCATGGAAATAGCGCGTGAGTAGGTGCTTTTCTAGCAATGCCGCACGGAAGCGCGCGGCGCCGTGCAGTACCAAGGGCAACCACATGCGCAGTCCACGGAAGTGACGCGTCAACTCCGGCGAGAGGTCGGCCGGGGAGGGCTCGTCGAGACTGTCGGTGACGTCTTGTAGGTAGGCGCCGCGGTGGCCGTGGCTGGCTGCGAGGTGGGCCGGGTCGCGCACGAGCACGGCCCCGGTTCCGTAGGGCAGGAAGAGACCCTTGTGAGGATCGACCACCACGGAGTCCGCGCGCTCGATGCCTTTGAAGAGCGGGCGCATTTCCTCCACCAGCAGGAAGGCGCCACCGTAGGCGCCGTCCACGTGGAACCAGAGGTCGTGCTCCTCGGCCAGGTCGGCGAGTGCTTCCAGGGGATCGAGGGCGCCGGTGTCTGTGGTGCCGGCGGTGCCGACAATCATGAAGGGTCGCAAGCCGGCGGCGCGGTCCTCGGCGATGGCTGCGGCCAGGGCCTCGGGGCGCATGCGGTAGCGCTCGTCTACGGGGACCTGGCGTTGCACGGTCTCGGCCAAGCCGGCGATGGCGAGCGCTTTGGCCACGCAGTGGTGTGCTTGGATGGTGGTGTAGACCACGGCTTGTTCCACCTGGGCGGCACGAATACCGCGTGCGTCTCGGGCGGCCACGAAGGCTACCAGGGTGGCGATGGAGCCACCGGAGGTCAGCGTACCGTGGGCTTTCGCGGGCATGCCGAGCATATCGCGCAGCCAGCGCAGGCAGAGGTTTTCCACGTGCACGGCGCCGGGGCCGGCGTAGTGCACGCCGGCGTAGCGGTTGCTGGCGGCGGCGAGCAAGTCGCCGAGGGCGCCAGCGAACAGACCGCCGCCGGGGATGTAGCCCAGGTGGCCGCCCGAGGCGGGCTGCAGGCCGGGGCCGTCGATCTCGCGTTCGAAGAGACCCAGGGCCTTGGAGAGTGGCGCGGGTTCCTCTGGGATGCCGAGCTCCAGCAGCTCATCCCTCGCGCCGGGCCCCGGAGCCCAGGCGCGACGACCTTCTAGAGCGTCGAGCATGCTGTGGGTGCTGGCGAGCACCTCTGCAGCCAACTCGCGGCGCGTCTCAGGGGCTTCTTCCAGAAGGCGTGAGCGCTGCTCCAGCTCCTCGATGCGTGCTTCGAGGCCGGGGTCGGATTGGGCTTCAGACATGGCCGCCACGATAGCGATTCCGGCGCCAGAGACTTGATCTGCCCGTGTCTCATGCTGGGATCCGCTTCGCCAGACATTGTGTCATGCCCGCTGTGCTCGTTAGTCGAGGAGCGGATAGGCTCTGCTGCACTCCTTCTCCCCAGCCTTATCGCCATGTTCTCCCTTCAGATTTATTGCCGCCGAGCCCTGAACACGATCCCGCCGCGAACGCAGATCTGCCGCGCAGGATCGGAAATCACGCAGCCCGCAAGGCAGCCCGATAGACGGGCTTCCGTGCGGGTTTTCTCGTGCCCCAGCATCTCCGGGGGCCAGGCATGATCCGCAAGGTCTTCATGGGATCGGTGCTGTGGACCATCCTGATCAGTCTGCTACACGTGCAGCTGAACGTGGGTTGGAGCGAGCTGGCGCGCAAGCTGCGCGTCCAAATGGGTGAGCAGCCCACGGAGTTGGTGGTGGGCTTTCTGCCCGTCACGTGACACCTAACCTGCCCGGTCACCAGTTGGGTGACCTCGCATTCGCACAAGGGCACGAAGTTCCCCTCGCGCAAGTTCACCGACTGGCCCACGGTGAAAGAGGCCCTGATTTCCGAGGAGGTCGGCGGCGTCTTCATCCTGGCGCCCCTGGCCATGCAGTTGGTGGCTGACGGCGTGCCCATCAAGGTGGTCTACCTGGGCCACCGGGACGGCACGGCCATCGTCGTGGGCAAGGATTCGAACATCCACGACTTCGGCGATCTGCGCGGCAAGACCGTGGCGATCCCGAGCCGCTTCGCCAACCAGAACGTGCTCATGCACCGCATGATGCGCGAGTGGAACATGGATCCGGATGCCATCGACCTGCGCGAGTTGCCCCCGCCGGAGCATCCGGTGGCGCTGCAGTCCAATTCCATTGACGGCTACATCGTGGGCGAGCCCTTCGCTGCCAAGGCGGAGCTGGATGGCTTCGGGCGCGTGCTCTACCACACTAAGGACATCTGGCCGGACTTCATCTCCTGCGTGCTGGTGGTGCGCAACGACTTGATCGAGGAGAGCCCCGAGCTGGTTCAGGAGCTGGTGGACGGCATCGCGCGCTCCGGCAAGTGGCTCGACGACGACGTGGAGCACCGCATGGACGCGGCCGAAATGGCTGCGAAAAACTACTACTTTCAGCCGCCCGAGCTGCTCAAGTACGTGCTCTCCAAGCCCGTGGATCGAGTCAAGTACACGCGCCTCACGCCCCTGCGCGAGGAGTTCGACGAGATCATGGAGTTGGCCTTCGACATCGGTGTGCTCAGTCGCCGGGTGGCCTTTAACGAGTACGCGGACGACACCTTTGCCACCGTGGCTTCCGAGCTGAGCTGGGACTTCGATGCCCTGCCGGGCAGTGAGGAGGACCTCTAGATGTTGATTACATTCATCGGCGTTTGCCTAGCTCTCGTCCTCTGGGGCGTTGGCGTGCGTTCACCCAAGCACCTGCGCTCCTGGCTCTTGCCCCTGGCCGTTACCGCTGGCCTGGTGGCTTTTTGGGATGCGAGCTGCGTGCTCTCCGGTACGCAGATCTTCCCGACGCCCCTGCAGACCTGGCACGCCATGGGCGAGTTGATTGCGTCCGAGCGCCTACCCGGCGATATCTCGGCCAGCCTCTTCCGCGTGACATGGGGCTTTCTCCTGGCCGTGGCCGTGGGCATTCCCCTGGGCCTCGCGGTGGGTTGGTACACGCGCTGCTTCGAGGCGCTCAACCCGATCATTCAGGGCTTACGTCCGGTCTCGCCTATCGCTTGGATTCCCATCGCCATCCTCTGGTTTGGCATCGGGGACGGCGCGGGTGTCTATCTGATTTTCCTGTCGACTTTCTTTCCTGTCACCGTGGGTACCACGGCCGCCGTGCGAAATATCTCCCAGGTGCACCGGCGTTCGGCGCTGAACTTTGGCGTGCAGGGCTTTGAGCTCTTCCGACGCGTGGTTCTACCCGCGGCTCTGCCGCAGATCATCACCAGCTTGCGTATCGCCTTGGGCGTGGCTTGGCTTGTGATCGTTGCTGCAGAGATGGTCGGCATGGACTCGGGTCTCGGCTATCTAATCAACGACGCGCGCAACGCCGGCAGCCGCTATGACCTAGTGGTGGCCACCATGATCGTGATCGGCCTCTTGGGCATCCTGCTCGATTTCTTGATTCGCCGCCTCGAGCGGTTTGACGAAGTACGTTGGGGGTATGTAGATCGATGAGCTCTGGTCAACCTAAAATTGTGTTCGAGGGAGTCTCTAAGAGCTTCGAGAAGAAGGGCGTGCCCCTCGAAGTTCTGCAGGACATCACTCTCTCCGTCGAGGAGTCCGAGTTGGTCTGCCTGCTGGGGCCTTCGGGTTGCGGTAAGTCGACCTTACTCAACATCGCCGGCGGATTCGAAAAACCCACCACGGGCACCGTCGCCATCGATGGCCAGCAGGTACAGGGGCCGGACCCGCGGCGCGTGTTCGTGTTCCAGGAGTACGGGATCTTTCCGTGGTCATCCGTCTGGGACAATGTGGCCCTCGGCCTGCGGCATCTCTCCAAGGACAAGCAGCACGAGATCGCCGCGCAGGTGATCGAATTGGTGGGACTCGAAGGCTTCGAAAGGGCCTACCCGGGGGAACTCTCCGGTGGCATGAAGCAGCGCGTGGAGGTGGCCAGAGCTTTGGCTGTCTCGCCCGATGTGATCTACATGGACGAGCCCTTCGGTGCACTGGATTCGTTGACGCGTTTGACCATGCGCTCCGAGTTGGTGCGCATCTGGAAGGACCAGAAGCCCACCATTCTATTCGTGACCCACGACGTGGATGAGGCCATTCAATTGGCCGAACGCATCGTGGTCTTCAGCGCGCGCCCCGGTCGCATCGCCGGCGTGGAGCACTTGAGCATGGAGCATCCGCGGGACATCACGAGTCCCGAGTACGCGCAGATCAAGAGCCGCTTGTACGGACTCTTGGGCGTTAGTCAGCTGGTCTAGCCATCGAGCAGGAAGCGCTCCGGAAGGGGCGCTTCCTGGCTGGCGTACTGGGTGCTGAAGGAGACCAGCTTCCATTGGCCCAGGTCGCGCGCTAGTTGGATGCTGTCCAGGCCGCGGGTTTGGACTTCGCCATTGGTGGGTAGGAAACCCTCGAAAGCCACCCAGGCGTGGGCGATGCCGCCGAAGAGCTCGATGCGCACGCAGAGGACGCGCTCGTGCAGGCCGGTCGTATGGAACTCGCCCGTGCGCACCCAAGTTTTGAAGTCGGCGAGGAAGGTGCTCGCGTCGGATGCGGTGGGTGTGCGCCTGGAGTTCGCAGGCGAAACGAAGGTCGCTCCCTCCAGGAAGTGCGCGCCCATGGTTTCCCAGTCGGGCTCGCGATCCCCCTCGAAGTCGAAGGCTGCATAGAGCGAGTCGATCACTTGCCGCGCGTCGGATGCGGCCTGTGAGGAGGGTTGTGCCGGGGGCGTCTGGCACGCGGCGAGTAGCAGTGCGGCTACGGCTAAGGGAAGTCGGTGCATGGGGGCTAGTGAGCTTGTCTGAGGCTACGGATGCGGTCCTTGCGGGCGCGTGCGGCGTCGCGCTGGTGCTTGGTTCGATCGACGCTGAGCTGGCGAATCACAGCAGGGTTCCACTGAATGTGGTGCGCCGCGAGGCCGGCTTGCTCTTCGATGAACACGTTCATAGCGATCAAGAGCAGGGCGATACTGCCGTCTAGGGTCGGGTGCAGGTGGTCCTGTTGGATCAGGACGTCTGGGCCGCCGGTGATTACGCCGCTGTGGGGGAGCTTGATCGCATTGCCAGCGAGAGCTTCCGCGGCGAAGTACTCGAAGGGTGCCAAGCTGACTCGCGGGCGTGCCTGGGCCCAGGCGCGAATGCGTTGGTTGCAGAGTGCGCGCGTGGCTTCGCTTGGGATCTTGTGCGGCGGGATGATCGGTCCGCCGAAGATCCGGTGGCGACCGCTCAGTGCGTAGGTGATGTCCGGTAGATCGCCCACGAGCATGGGGCTGGGCAAGCGGTCGAGCAGCGCTAGGCCGAGTTCCAAACGCTCGACGCGTTGCTCCTCGGCTAGCTCTCCGTGAACGAACCAGAACAGGAAGTCCACGGCGATCACGAGCGTCGCCTGGTGCTCGACGGTGGCGTCGACCAGGGTCGTGCCCACGCCCACCGGGCTCTTGAACATGAAGTAGGTGCCCAGGTCCAGGATTGGCGCCGCCTCGGGGCCACGCGCCTGCGGGGCGAGCACGGACTCCAGGACGGGCACTAGGCTGACCTCGGCGCCGAGCTCGTGCCGCAGGCCTGCACCGGAACTCATGCTGGCGCCGATGACCGCCACTCGGTCGAGGAGGGGCGCGTGCTTGGGAGTGAGACTGGTAGTGCTACAGCCGGCGAGGAGGGCCGCCAGCGCGAGCAGGGAGAGGATGGGCTTCATGGGCGGGTCTTCTGGAAAGGCCGAAAGTCTAGCCTCCCGGTCCGTAGGGGTTGTGTGAGGTGAGCCTCTGGGCGGAGGAGGAGCAGGAGCAGTTGGTGCTCTGCCTGCGTGGCAAGCGCGAGGCCCTAGTGCACGCGGGCAAGGCGACCTTCCGTTCCGATGACGGTTTTGTCGTCTTCCAGGGCGACGGAGAGCATGCCGACGGTTTGCTCTACGTGCACGATTCCGGGTCCGTACGTATGCTCAAGCGCGTGGACTGAGCCTACTCGGTCGGCTGGCAGGGCGGGGCCAAGAGGCGCCGCTTGCCGTCGGAACTCATGGCGACTTGGCCGCCGCGATCGGGCGTCTCCAGGTGCTTGTCCCAGAGCTGGCAGGTGACCTGCTTGTGGCGCTGGTCGAGGGCTTCGCAGTAGTTGGTGTAGAGGCAGCGCGCGACGGCTTCGCCCTTACCCGTGCGCATCTTCAGCCACCAGTCGGGGTCGGCCAGGGATTGGCGTGCGGCGCCGACCAGGTCGCAGTCCAGATCGTGCAGGGCGGCTTCCATCTGACGGAAGGTGGCGAGTCCCCCGGCGCCGATGACCGGCTGTTTGAGGCCTGCTTCGCGCAGGGCGGCGCGGATGGCATTGGAGAGGTGTAGGTTGCGGCCGAAGGGGCCGCGCTCGTCGATGCGAACGGTGGGCATGCACTCGTGGCCGCTCTCGCCGGTGTACGGGTAGGAGGCGGCGCCGACCTTGGGTTGGCGCGCGTCCTCGAACTTGCCGCCCTTGCTGACGGAGACGAAGTCCAGGCCGGCGCGGCACAGGGCTAGGGAGTAGTGCACGGCATCGGGTAGGCGGCTACCACCGTCGATGACCTCATCGCCCAGTAGACGGCAGCCCACGGTGTAGTCCGCGCCCACGCGCTCGCGTACGGCGCCGAGCACCTCTATGGGCAAGCGCACGCGTGCGTCGGGAGTGCCGCCGTAGCCGTCCGCGCGATCGTTGCGCGCGGAGAGGAAGGAGGCCATGGTGTAGGCGTGGGCGAAGTGCAACTCGACGCCGTCGAAGCCGGCCGCTTGGGCGCGGCCGGCGGCGCTCGCGAAGAGCTCGGGCAGTACCTTCGGCAGCTCGGCGATGTGCGGCAAATGCGTGTCGGTGACGCGCTCGCGGGAGCCGAACTCCAGGTCTTCGCGCTGACGCTCGGGCAGTAGCTCGAGAAGGGTTTCATGGGGCAAAGCCAGCAGGGTCGCGCGCACGGCTTCCTCGTCCGCGTCCAGCAACTCGGCACAGCCTGGCTGGCTGGCGAGGCCCGCGCGTAGGGCCTTGTCCACGGGTAGAAAGCGCCGCACGTAGTCTTCTTTGACCGGACGCCTGCGTATGCGCAGGAAGTCGATGATCTGAATCAGCAGCCGCGTTTCGCCGCCTGAGCGTTCGCGCACCACCTCAACCAGCTTGCGCAGGCCGTCCACGTAGCGGTCGTGACCGATGCGCAGCAAGGGGCCCGAGGGCACGTCGCGGATGCCTGTGGCTTCGACCACGAGCACGCCTGGCCGGCCGTCGGCGAAGCGGCCATACCAGTCGAGCACCTCGGGCGTCATCTCGCCCGCATCGGAGGCGCGCCAGGGAACCATGGCCGGCACCCAGCCGCGGTTGGCCGCGGTGAAGGCGCCCACGCGGATCGGCGAGTAGAGCCGGCTCTCCGCGGCGACGGCTGCGCTGGGCCAGCCGGCCTCGGGTAGGGGGTGTTTCATTTGTCCTCAGCCGGCGCTTGTACGGGCGGCAGTTCCTTCTTCAGCAGGATGCTAAAGAGTTCCAGGGCTACGCGCTCGAGCTCCGGCGCGTCCTTCAGGTCTCCGCTGACGAGATAGACGCTGGCTTTGAACTTGGGCATGCGCGCGATCAGGCTGACGCTGGTCTTGGATTTGGATGCGGTCAGGACAAGATCCTGGTCGCGCCAGGTGCGCGTCTGCTTGCCGGTGAGCAGGTGCTTGGCCGCGGTCCAGAGATTGGCTTCCTTGCTCGTGCGGGCTTTCTCGATCCAGCCTTCCAGATAGATCAGTTCCATGCCCGAGGTCTTCAGCGCCCCCGTGGACTCGATGCTCGACATGGACATGAGCGCCAGTCGTAGGGGATCGAGCTGGGCCTTCATTTTTGACCGAAGGGCCTCGGCCAGCTTGGGGCCCAGCTGCGCGCCGAGCTCAGGGATGCGAATGGTCGCTTGGAAGTGGAAGGGATCCTCCGGCTCACCGTCGTTTCGCAAGGGAAGGCGATTGCCGAAGGCTCCTAGGGACTGGCATTCGCCGTAACGGAAGACCAGGCCTAGACGCCAAGGACCCTGACGGTCTCCCCAATCTCCAAGGGCGCCGATCAGGGTGGAGCGGCTGCCTAGAGTCCGCGCGAGCATGCCCAGTGGGCGAGTCTTGTCGAGGGGCGTATGCGGCGGCTCCTGCGCATGCAGGGGCGCCGCCAAAACGATCGGGAGAATGTATCGGAGCCAGCCCATGGGCTGAAGGTAGCGCAGAACGCTACGGTAGGGAGCATGAGCACACGGAAGGTGGCACTTGTGACTGGCGCGGCAGGCGGAATTGGGTCGGAGTTGTGTCGGCAGTTGAGCGCGGCGGGCGCCTGCGTGGTGGTGGCTGGACGGCGTATGGAGCCGGCCGAGGCCCTGGCGGCGGAGTTGGTGGCGGCCGGGGGCGAGGCCTTCGCCCTGCAGTTAGATGTGGCTGAAGCGGACTCCATCGGGCCCGCAATGGAGCGCGCTCAAGCGGCGCTAGGACCTATCGATTGGGTGGTGTCTAACGCTGGCATTGCTATCAGTGCACCGCTCCTGCGCAGCGCCGAGCAGGGCCTCTTCGAGCGCCACATGCAGGTTAATTTCCACGGAGCGCGGCGTGTCGTTGAGGCGCTTTTACCCGGGCAAATCGAGCGCGGTTATGGCCGGGTGGTGCAGATCGCCAGCTCGGCGGCGCTCGTGGGCTACGCTTATGTGGCCGCTTACGTGGCCTCCAAGCACGCGCTCCTGGGCTACACCCGCTCGGCTGCCCTCGAACTAAAGAACAAGGGCATCGCCCTGGGCGCCGTGTGTCCGCACTACGTGGACTCGCCTATGACCGAGGCCAGCATTGCGCGCATCGTCGAGACCACGGAACTCACGCCCGAGGCAGCGCGTGCGTTCTTTGCTAAGCAAAACCCCGGCGGCGAATTGGTGAGTGTGGCCGAAGTGGCGCAGGCCTGCTTGGCTATGCTCTCCAGCAACATCACCGGTCGCGTCATGGAACTCACCGGCGGGGCTACCGTCGAAATCGAAAGCGGCTGGGAACTCAGTCAAGTAGGGCACTGAAATGAAGCAGGAAGTAATCCATCCCGAGGGCTGGGCGCCGGCCAAGGGCTACGCCAACGGCGTGCTCGTCACGGGCGGCGGGCCGACGCTCTACGTGGCCGGGCAAGTGGCCTGGGATGCGGACCAACAGATCGTCGGCGTCGGCGACATGGGCGCGCAGTTCACTCAGGTGCTGCGCAATATCATGGCGGTGGTAGAGGCCGCCGGCGGCAAGGCTGAGCACATCGTGCGCATGACAGCCTTCGTTACCGACAAGCATGCGTACATGGATTCCACCAAGGCCATCGGCGCAGCCTGGCGCGAGCTTCTCGGCCGGCACTTTCC
>JBLIOL010000021.1:0-29303 GCA_047639615.1 Planctomycetota bacterium
CAGCGACTTGTCGCTCGGCTCCCACGAAGCGCCTAGCTGCGTTGCCAGAACCCCCAAATAGCCACCACTATGGGGGACCTGTCGCCTTGCCAGACGATCCGTGGAAACCAATCGCTGGGCCGCTGTTCTTTAAGCGGCCTGCTAGACACAAGACAGCGCCCCCGCCAGTCAGCCCATGGACTGTCTGGCGGGGGCGCTCGACATAGGCCAAGCGCCAGCAGCCATCCGCTGCTAGCTCCTGGCGAGGCCTTTCAACCTAGTTGAACGTGACGCCGACTCCGTTGGAGAAGTTGGAGACACTGGTCGGGTTGATGTCGCGATACCAGACCTGGAAGTACCAGGTGGAACCAGAGATGATGTTGCCGCCGGGGGGAGCGGGCAAACCAATCGGAACGTCGTAGCCAGAGCCGGAGACCGAGGTCCCGGCGATGTTCTGCAGAACACCAGCGGCGTCGAAGATACCGAGAGAGTTGAGTGCACCACCAGCGGCCGGGTTGTAACGCCCGGTGGGGCCGGTCAGGCAGAGGACGCCCTGGCTGACGCTTAGGCTGTTGGTGTTACCAGCCGAGATCAGGTAGTAACCGGCCAAACCCTGGGGGCCGCCGACGCACTCGATGTGCACGGGCGAGGTACCAGCGGTGGTGTCGAAGCTACCGGTGGCCGTCAGAATGGCCGGGACGCCGGTGGAGTTGGCGTTGGCCGGATCACAGAAGACCGTTGTAGGATCGCAGGAAGTACCACCGGTACCACCGGTGCCAGCCACGATCATGTCGTAGTTGTTGCAGTCCGCGTTGGTGTCGGGCTGCCAGTGCTCCAAGCGCATGATGACGGTGATGTCACAGCCAAGAGTGTTGTCCCAGAGGATCAGCTCGTTGTCCGTACCGGAACCACCCACAAAGATCTGGTTGCCGCCACAGGAGTCGAACAGGTAGCAGTCGATATCACCGGTGAGGTTCGTGAAGATCACGTCGACCTGGAGGGTCGCGCCATCAGCCACGTCAAAGGCATACCAGTCCGGATCGGACTTGTGGACGATGAGGCCCGGGTAGCTGCCATCGCCAAGGGGCGTGGCTTGGGGGCAATCGTCGTTGTCCTCGAAGGAATCATCACCGATCGTCTGGCAGATATCGGGGAGGATATCGAAGGTGCCGGAGCCCGATGTGGCGAATTGCTTGGAACCGAGACGGATCAGGTACTCGTTACCAGCCACAGCCAAGAAGCCGAGCTTCGACTGCTGGTTGCAGTTCGAAGACACGCAATCGATCAGCGGGTAGGTCGCGCAATCATTGCCATCGTAGAGGGCAAGGCGCGTGGCCAAGGAGGTTCCGCCACAGGTTTGAACGCTGTAGCCGGTGCTGGCCGGAGCGGTCCACAGGAACCACACGTCCTTACGCACGGGGACGCCGCTGCAATCGGGCGGGCCGTCTAGGGTTGCCGACGTGTTGTCGAAGGAGAAAGTACCCAAGCCGTTGATGACTTGAGCAGTGGAACAGGAGTCGGAGCCTTGGGCCATTACGGCCGGGCACAGGAGGGCGGCGACTGCGCCCAGAAGCACGTTACGAATTCGCATGGAATTCCTCGATGAGGGGAGAGGGAAAGCGGAAGACGGTTCCTCAAGATTCCAGCCCTGGCGAGCCAAAGATCCGTAAGGACGTTCATCAATCTTGCACTACTCCGACGAAACTCGCTGGGCGCACCCCACTAGAGGCCTCTGGCTTGGTCTAGTCCCAGAAAGAGACGCATTGGGCCCATGCCCATACCGCGAATCAACCGCTCTTGCGGTGAGTCTCGAGCAAGTCCAAGTTGGCCGCAAAGATGCTGGCCATCAGTTCACGCTTGGTCTCTTCGCGCCCGCTGTCCTCCTGCAGGCCCTGAACCTCGCGGTAGATGGACGCCACCCCTTCCTCGCCTGGCTTAGCCACCCGCAACCTGGCGATCTCGCGTTCCGTACTCCCAAGGGAATCCGTGAGCTTCGATACTCGGCGACGCAGAACGTCGATCTCTCGGAGATAGTCATCCTCCTTGCCGACGATCTTTGGATCGGGCTCTAGGGCACGTTTGGCCTCCTCCAGGAGCATTTCCCGCTCATCAGCCATCTTGCGGTTGGCCCGGTTGAGCAGCTCCTCCGCAAGCTTGGAGGCAGCCAGCTCGAGATCCCCCCCATCGCCCATTAGCTCGATTAGGCGCTGACGCACATCCGCGGACTGCCCCGTGGGCAAGTCCTTCGTGGGCAATGGCACCTGCGGTGCCTTGACCGCATGCAGGGCATACAGGTCGGTCTTAGCCCACCGGTTTCCGCCGCCCGACTCGGCCACGATTACACCTTCCTCGGCCACCTTCTCCATGGTCTCGAAGCTATCCGCATCCTTGTGGCTGTTGTCGGAGATACCGATCGAGAGGCTCACCCGTAGGCAGCGATCATCGAGATTGATCTCGAGTTCCCTAGCTCCGGCCAGCAGACGATCCGCGAGGAAAGTCACCCCGTGCGGATCCGTGTGCGGCAGCAAGATGCTCAGTCGGTCCCCATCCAGGTAGCCCAATATGTCACCAGAACGAGTCGCATTTCGCAACAGGGTCACAACCGCCTCGAGCACACGATTGCGCACCTCTTCCCCGTGCAAGGTGCTGATCTCCACCAGGCGATCGACCCTCAGTTTGAGGCAGCACACCGGGAAGCTGTAGCGCATGGAGCGCTCAAACTCGATCGCCATCAAGGCGCGCACCTCACTCGGTGAGAAGAGAGAGCTGCCGGAGCGGCTGAAGCTGAAGGTTGCGGTATCGGCCATGATGCAGGGGATGCAGGTACCAGGGGACGGCCCACGAGGGCCCACTTGGAACTTCCTGCAAAACCCTTCGACTACGGTCCCCACACAACCGGAGACCAAGACCGAACTACTTAACCTGCGCCTCCAGGAAAGCCATTAGGTCACGTAGCTCTCTCAAGCTGAGGCTATCCACGAGCCCAACGGGCATGGCCGAAACATCGCGCTTGCGCAGCTCCACCTCGCCGGGATCCAGCTCGTGTACCACGCTCTCCGCATCCAGCACACGCAGCAGCTGTTCATCCTCGCTCAGGATGCGCCCGACCAGGAGGGTCCCGTCGTCGAGGCCGAAAATCCAGTTCTCGTAGCCCTCAGCCAGAACCCCATCGGGTTCCAGGATCGACCGCAACAGCTCGGAAGTACTCAGCCGTGAACCTACGTCGCTCAACTCGGGCCCCACCTCGCTGCTACCCTGATCACCAACCACGTGGCAGCGCAAACACTGCGCCTCCGTGCGTTCGAGGAAGAGCGCGCGCCCCTCGCTCGGGAAGCCGCCCGTCAAAGCCGGCCGCCAAGCAGCAAGGCTGTCATCGGGGGACACGGCCGTTCGCAATGGCTCAGTAGCACGCACCAAGTCCGCGCTTCCGCGCAACTCAGCCGCTTCCAAGAGCTCAACCGCCAAGGAGGAGGCTTGCCCACCACTGCCGCACTCCACGGCCACGCGCACCAGAACAGGATCCACCAAATCGGAATCCACCCGGGCTAAGGCGCCAACGGCAGCCTGCCGCGCACGCACACCGCCACTCGAAAGAATGCCCTCGAGCAGAGCCACCGCCCGCGCCGGCTCCTGCTTAGAAAGCGCCAACAAACCCACCGCACGCAATCCGTTATCTTCGGAACTCGCCGCGTAGGCCTGCAACTCGGACTGAGCCGCGTGCCCGCAGGCCATCAGCGCTTCAAAGGCTGAGCAGCGCAGCTTGCTCGACAGGTCCTCACGACCTACCAGTGCCACGACCGAGGCCCAGAGCTCCGACTCGGCGCCCAGCTCCAGGGAGTTCGCCAAGCGCACCCAAGCCAGCCACTGAGCGTTGCCCCAATGTGCTTGGTTGCTCGCACCCAAGATTCTGACCAGCTGCCCCTCGAGCCCCTCCACGGATCCCGGAGCCACCGGTCGCCAGGCCCCGTGTACGGGATCCACCGGTGACGGGTCCGCCCACTCTGCCAGGTAGCTCAAGATCTCCGTAGTGCTCTCGCCGGAGAGCCCCTCGCGCCCGAGCCAGGTCAAGAGACGCGCGCGGTCGGCGCCCATGTGCAGTTCTCGCGCCGCCGCGATGGAGCGCCGCGCCAGGTAGGCATCCTCGGGAATCCCTCTGTCGAGCAAGCGCGCCAAGGCCTCGCGGGCTCTGCCAGCAATGGGTACATCGTGAATCGCGCGGGCAGCTTCCGCGCGCACACGCTCGTCCGGATCATCCAGGAGCAAGCGGATGTCCTCCGTCTCCCAGCGCCGCAACACGGCGACCAGGGCGCGCCGAACGTGCACCGACGTGTTGGCGTTGCGCGCATGGGAGAGCACCCCGCGCTCAGCGCCTAGTCGTTCCAGTGCATGAATAGCCGCAGTACGAATCCAAGCATCGCTGGCTCCGTCACGCTCAAGCAGATCAAAGAGCAGTGCTGCATGCTCCGGTTCGCCGAAAGCGCCCAGGGCTTCGGCCGCAAAAAAGCGCACTCGCGCGCTCTCATCCTCTAGCCCCACCGTGGCTGCAGAGACCGCGGCCTCATTGGACAAGTCCCCAAGAACTCTCAGTGCCTGCGCGCGGATCTCCGGGTCTATCCCTTGGGAAGCCAGCAGTTGTAGAACCAAGTCTTGGCCCAAATCCGCCCCCCAGCGGGAGGCCGCGCCCAATCCCCAGATACCAGCAAGGCGACTGTGCATGCTCCCATCCCTGTCCATTGCTAGGTCCGTCAATACCCCACCAGACTGAATCCCACCAGCTGCAGCCCGCCGGGCCAATTCCAAGTGAGCCTCCTGGCGCACATCCCGATGGGCATGGCTACAGAGCTGAGCGAGCTCGTCACCTTCACGCTCGTCCATACCCGCCATGAGCAAACTGCGTACCTCGTCCGCCACGCCTTCCGGCGCGCTATCCGGCACCAATCGCCAGATGCGCCCCTTCCCGGTCATGCCCCAGCCCTGCACCCAGTCGCTGGTCCAGAGCGCGCCGTCCGTGCCAAAGTCCACGTCGGTAACCAGCGTGCTCCAGAGGAACTGCCGCTCCTCCACCACCTCAAAGCCGGCACCTAAGGGCTTGTTGCGGAAGGCCTGCACACCGCTCGGGTTCACTGCACCCCGGAACTCCGCCAGAAAGAAGGTACCGTCCCACTCAGGTCCCCAGATAGCGCCCGGGTAGTAAGTCAGGCCCGAGGGCCCGTTGATCATGTTCGCGATGGGCGGCGTGATGTAGGCCGGCTGCTCCTCGTGAAAGGGCTTCCAACCCAGCTCCGCGTTCCAAGGCCCGCGCAGGTTGGGCTTGGTCACGTACTGGTAGTTGTGGCGCCAGCCCGTGTCCCCGCCGCGCACCACATACACCCAGCGCGCCTGGTCGCCGCCGTCGGAGTTGTTGTCGCCGGTGAAGAGGTTGCCGTGGTCATCGAAGACCAGCTCCTGCGGATTGCGCAGACCGCTGGCGAATACCTCGAGATTGGATCCGTCCAATTCGCAGCGCAGCACCGAGCCCCGATCGGTCAGCACAATATGGCCACCCTCGTGCTGCACGTTCATCCCGCGGTCACCCACGGAAAAGTACAGCCGCCCGTCCGGTCCAACGCGCAGGCCGTGCAGATCGTGTCCCAGCAGAGCGGTCTTGACCCCATAGCCACGGTGCAGAGACTCGCGTTTCTCCGCCACGCCATCCCCATCCGCATCCGTCAGGCGCCAGAGATCGGGGATGCAGGTGTAGTACACATCGTTGCCGTTCACGAGCAAGCCCGCAGCGATGCCTGCGGCCGCTTCCTTGAAGCCGTCCGCATAGACCTGAGCGCGGTCCGCCTTGCCGTCGCCATCCGTGTCGGTCAAGAGCCGAATGCGCTCGTGATCCACGGAGTAGGCGGCGAAGTCCTTCTCGCTCAGGTGCTTGCGCATGTAGTCCACCCGATCTTCCACGGTGTTGGCCGCGAGCTCATCGTGCAGCCACTCCATGTGCGAGCGCATGTCGGTCACGCCGTGATGCAGCCGGAAGCTCTCAGCCACAAAGCAGCGCCCGGCCGCGTCCAAGCAGAAGGCCACAGGGTTGGCCAGCATGGGCTCGGCCGCCCACAGGCTCAGGCTGAAGCCGTCCGGCACCTTGATCGCCGCCAGGGCCTGGGTCGGCTCATCCGAGGCCTCAGAGATCTTCGGGTCGTAGGCCTCATCCACCTCGCCGTGCTGGGCGGAAGCCGAGAGGATCAAAACGGACGAGACCAACAATAGGGAGCGCAGGTGCCACATGCTGCCCAGTGTAGGCGAGTGCAGGCCTCCTACCCAGGGCCCGAGACGCTACTCTGCTGTCCCATGGGTTTCATCGATACGAATGACGTGCGCGGCTTCGCTGCGGAAAAGCTCCAAAAGCACAATCTGTTCGAAACGGAGCAGATGTTTTGCGACGTCTACTGCCTGGAGCCTGGCCAGGCCCAGAAGGTTCACAGCCACCAGGGCGCGACCAAGTTCTACTACGTGATGCAGGGCACGGGAGTCTTCACCAGCGGCGAGGAAGAGCGCGAGCTAGGCCCCGGCGGCCTGTCCTGGTCCGTTCCTGACGAGCCCCACGGGGTGCGCAACGACACCGAGGAGCCCCTGGTGCTGCTCGTCTCCATGGCGCCCAATCCCAACTAGCGCTCGGCCAAGGGACCGTCCCGCCGGCGCTCCGCCAGTAGCAGGTCCAGCATGCGCCCGTAGCTGGCCGTGCCAGCGGCTTGCCCCTGGCTCTTTAGGTAGAGGTCGTTCGTCCGCCGCGCCACATGCGTCGCCTGGGTGCGCTTGCTGTCCCAAAAGGAACGCGATTCGTCGCGGTCGCGCAGCACACGCTCATCAAGGCCCTGCAAGCTGGAGCGGGCTACCTCGGGCTTGATCCGCCACAGGGCGCGGTGCACCAGGTTCAACGCCACGTAGGCGCCGGAGTAGCGAAAGGCCGCAGAGTCCGCTTCACGGCAGGCCTGCCAGGCGATGAAGTTGGCTTCATCTTCGCGCGCAAAACCGCGTCCATGGGCTTCCTCATGACAAGCGGTGAAGGGCTGCGCGGCCAGGGGCAGCTCAGCGTTCAAGTGGGCTTCCCCGGTGAAGGGGCTGTAGATGCCTGAGATCCCGAGGGCCGAGAGCGCGCCGCTACTCCACGGCCGGCGCAGGTTAGCGCTACGCCCGCCCGCCAAGGCAGGCACGCTCAGGCCTAGGCGCCCGAAGGCCCTTTCCAAACGCGAATCGTTGCTAACACCCGACGGGGGCACGCGCAGATCCGCGGGCAAGACCGCGGCCACCTCTCGATTGCACTCACCGACGAGTTCGAGCAGGAGCCTCTCCAATTCCGCGGACTCCACGGCCTGCAATTGCAAGCTAGCGTGCTCGGCGTAAGGCAGGCGCGAGTGGTTCAGGCCCCAGAGCCCGACGAAGAGTGCGTAGAGCAGCCCGGCCAAGGCACACAGATCTAGCAACCTACGCCCGAGCAGCATGAGGATTCCCGCACGGCCCGCCCGGAGCTGGCGCAGGTCGCGCAGCACAAGAACAACCAGCGCCACCCCGGCACAAAACAGGCCCAACTCCGCCGTGGAGACCGGCAATAGCCGCGTCACGGAGGAGAGTGCTCGGGACAGGTAGCGGAAGAAACCCTGGGAGTACCAGCGATCGGTGAAGGCCGGGAACTGCGCGCCTAGACGCAAGCTAGCGTAGGCCGCGAGCCCCAGCGAGACACCGCAAGCCGCCCGGCGCCAGGCTAGCCCGGCAGGCTCACTTGCAGCTGTGGACTCAGCTTCCAGGGCGCTCTCCCAAGAGACCGCGCACCGTGTCGTCAAAGCGCCGCTGGGGTATGGCCGCCACGCCGCCGCGATGTCCGCGGCCAGCCTGCACCACCTCGAGCAACGCGCCACGTTCGAAGGCACCGGGGTCACTCAACACGTCCTGATCACAGATCAAGAAGTCGGCGCGCTGTCCTTTGACCAAGGTGCCTGTGTCCTGGGCGCCAATCTCCCGCGCGGCCAAACCGGTCATGCCCCACCAGGCCTGCAAGGGATCGAGGCCGTCCTTAATCAGGTGCACGATCTCCATGTAGTTGCGACCGTGCATGCCGGGTAGCACGGGGTCGGTTCCAGCCAGGATCGGGAGGCCGCCCTTGCGCGCATAGTCCACGGCTGCGGCGTGCGCGTCGCGGGCGCGCTTGGCCTTGTCGCGCACGAATTCCGAGAGGCCATCGGCCTCCGGTAGCACGTGCAGGATCCAACTGGTGGGCGTCACGGTGCAGCCCTTCTCGTGGGCGATGTCCACGGTCTCCTCATCCATGAAGGAGATGTGCTGCAGGTCGCTGACACCGTACTCGGCCGCTAGGCGCACGCCGGACTTGGAGTGCGCGTGAGCCGCCACACGCATGCCGCGCGCACCGGCCTCTTCGCAGATCGCTGCGACTTCCTCCGGGTGCAGGTCGCGGTGCTCCAAGTGATCGGAAGGCGAGGCCACCCCGGGACTGGAGCAGATCTTGATCAGGTCGCCGCCGCAGGCCGCGATCTCGCGCACGCGTTTGCGCGCTTCCCAGGGCCCGTCGACGATGCTCGAGGGACGCCCGGGTGCCGCCGGCCAGAGTTTGGAGAGCTCCGCGTGGCAACGATCCGGGCCGCGGAAGTCCGCGTGCCCGCCGGTGCTCGAAAGCATGCAGATGGCGATCTTCAGGCGCGGACCGATCACGACCCCATCCTCCACCATGCGTTTCATGGCGCCCGTGGCACCACCGATGTCCCGCATGGTGGTCACGCCGCCGTCCACCAGGCTGGTGTAGAGCACCTTCTCCACGTACACGAAGTTGGCCGGCGCCTCGGCCATTTCCATAGCCTTGGCATCCAGGCCAAGGATCGTGATATGCCCGTGGCAGTCCACCAAACCGGGCGTGATGGTCCACTTGGAAGCATCCACCTGGGTCAGCTGCTCGCCGCCCTCCAGCTTCGGATTATGCTCGGTCACCTCCGCAATGCGGCCGTCATCAATCCACAGATCGACACCGGTCTTGACCGACTTAGCTTCGTCGCTGGTTCCGTCGTAGAGGCGCGCGACATTGGTGAGGACAATCATGCCGCCTAGTGTGGCTGATCCTTGTGAGCTGTCCAGTGGGCCGCAGTGCGGAAAAGCGAACGGCGGTGCGTCCCCATGCAGGAACGCACCGCCGCTAATTAGCGAGGGCCGTGAGGGCCACAGGCCTAGGGAGCTCTACTTGAGCTTCTCCCAGTAGTCCTCGGGCATGTCGTGGGCAATCTTCAGGGCACCGTTGGCACCACCGTAGATGGGCTCTTCCGTGCGGATGACCTTACCAGCGCCCAGGTTCTCGATCATGTACTCCTGAATAGCCGTGTCCAAGCCGCGGATCTGGCAGCCACCACCGGCCAACAGCACGCGGTTCTTCAGCTTCTCCTGGAACTCGGGGTCGAAAGTCGAGATCAACTTGCCTAGTCCTTCCACGATCGGCGGCACGATGCGGCGGCAGGCGGTTTGAATGGCCTCCGTGATGTCCAGTTCCGTGGGCTTACCGGCCACGGGCAGCTCGACCATGATGCTCGGAGTGCGCTCTTCGACGGTGGCGTGGCTCTCTTTGATGCGCTTGATCATCTGCTTGGTGTGCTGCGCATCGGGGTAGGCCTTGCTGATTTCCTTGGCCAGCTCATCGTCGACGAAGTCGCCGGCTGTGGTCAGTGTGATCTGGTCAGCCTCGTCCGGCATGGTGCCGTGCATGCGGCACAGGTCCACGGTGCCGGCGCCGATGTCGATCACCAGCACGTCTTCGAGCATGTCCAGGCCATAGGCCACGGAGAAGGGCTCGGAGCAAAGCATCACGGAATCCACTGACTCGCGCGCGGCTTGCAGGATGGCGTCCTTGTTGTTGATACCGGCCTGAGCGGGCACGCCGATTACGGCGTAGACCAGCTCGTCCGTGCGCGGCTTGGCCTGGCGCACGATTTCCTTGACCAGGTCCTTGGCGGCGCGCAGCTCCTCCGTCTCCTCGTTGCCGTCCACATTGAACTTGAGCACGCCGTGCTCAAGCGGGCGGTAGAGGTTTAGCGAGAGGCGCTTGTCGCGCGCTTCCTTGCCGAAAAGCACGTCCTTCTTCAGTAGCTTGCGCGCCACGGGGTCCTTGGGATAACCCACGAAGGACTCGATGGTCTCACGCACGCCATTGCTGGCGCTGACAGAGGTTCGGGAGGTGCCGAGATCGATGCCCAGGTAGAGCACCCCATGGTCCTTGGCCGGCGGGTTGCCCTCGGAATCTACGTCGCTCATCGGAAGTCTTGATTTGGTCTGCGGTTAACGGAAACGAACAGGTCTTGTAGCCTGCCGTACGCGGACACAGGATGGCCACGCTTCCGTAGTTTTTCGGCAGCTCAGCCCTAGGAGATAATCGAATCTCGAAGCTCTAGGTTGGCTTCAAAGATTGTCCGCATCATCTCGCGCTTGCGTTCGAGGTGGCCCTCGCCCATCGAGAGCCCCTGGACCACCCGAAATTTCGAGGCAATCCCGATCGGCCCTCCACCACTTTCGAGGCGCGCCAGCAAGGCCTGCTGCTCGGCAATGACCCGATTCAGCTTGGTCAGGCGACGTTCCAAGACGCTCACCTGCTGCTTGTAGAGCGCACTCTCCGGATCCGGGGACGGGATCAAGACCTCCCGCAGGGCCTCTTTTTTGCTGCGAATGGGCGCCGCAGGGATGATTTTCGACTCCAAGGCCGGTGTCTGGCCCGCTTGGACCGGCTGCTTGCCATCCGCACGCCTACGAATTGTCATGCCTGGCAGCTCCACCTGGTGGACTACCCGGCTGTTCGTGTTGGTGTTGCGGAAACGCGGCATCGTAGATAGGAAGAGTAAGACACCCCCAGAGGACGCGGGCCCTCTATTTAGGTCAGTCGACAATCGAGTCACCTCCGGGATCAGGAGGAGTTCCCTGGAATCCGCAGCCGTTACCCCTGACGGTGTAAGAACTAGGCATGACAGTTGCCGCAATTTGGGACAACGATCCCCTCGCCTCCTTATTGAGAACCAGAGCGCGCACATGCACAGACTCGGCCCGATGACCTGCGTACTGCTACTGACGGCTTCGTCATGTAGTCAGACGTCCGATAGCAGCCCCCCGACCACCCAGGCCGGACTCAGCGTCCTTTCCGTCAACCTAACCCCGACCCAGCCCTGGCCGCTCAACCGTCCGATCGAGATCAGCTTCAATCAGGACATCGACCCTCTCAGCCTGAGCACGACCGCGGTGCAGGTCGTCGGCCTCGGATCCAGCACAGGCGTGCCCCTAGGGAGCAGCGCACAAGCCGGAGCCGATAATGAAGTGGCCTACGGCAGCTTGGAACTCGTCAGCCCCGCCGTCGTACGCTTCACCCCCACCTGCCCCACCGGCTCCAATGGCCAAGGCGCAGGCCTACGCGCAGGCCTCCACTATCGCCTGCGCCTGCCCGGCGGGGGAAGCGCCCAGGGCATTACGTCCCTTAGCGGAAGCTCCCTAGGTACGACCTTCACCGCCTCCTTCAGCACCCCCTTCAGCGGCGATCCCGCCGAGCGCTTCGACGACCCCGTGGCCGGTCCCCCGGCCATCGTCGTGCGTGCGGCGGCTTCAAACGAAGAGCTCGCCAGCTACCTCGAAATCGGAGGCGACCCCCTCGCACGGGTCTACTTCGAAGTCGACGCCGGCGGCAGCACGGTCCTGCCCGGAAACTTCCTCGCGCCGCTCAACACCTACTCGGACTCAGCCACCCAGGTCGCCTACCTGCTGCGCTTCGACCAGCCCATCGATCCCAGCCAAGCCAACCTCGAGCGCATGCGCTTGGAATTCGATGATTCCGGCACATGGCATCCCTTCGGCGCCGTGGCCAGCATGGCCTCAGGCTGCGGCCTAGATGGCGTTTTTGTGCGACTAGAGCCCCAGGGCATCCTGCCCCAAGGCACTCGCCTGCGCCTGCTGCTCGAAGACGGCCTGAGCGACCTCTCCGGCGAGAGCACCGGCACATCCTCAACGGATCTAGAAACGCCCACCGCCAGCGCCTACGACCCGGGCACGCAGATAGCCGGAGCTTCTGCCGATCGCCTGCTCGAGTCCTTCCTTAGTCCGGCGCTTGAGGATACCGAGCTCGGCAGCGGCGCTCCCAGGGCCGACTGGGGCACGGGACAGCTGACAGCTAAGGCCCTAGATTTCGCCGGGAGCGGCGGCCCTGAGGGCACCTTCGACTGGATCATCCCGGCCGGCGAGACCTACGTCTTCAGCACCCTAAGCCAGACGATCACAGGCGGGCCAAACGGCGCGCCGACCCACACCCAGACGGTCATAAATGGCGTCGTGGATGTGGACGACTTTTGGATTCAAGGCGGCGCCGTGGTCGTAGTCATCGGCCCGAATCCGTTCACCCTGCTCGCCACAGGCAGCGTGCGAATCGACGGCGAGTTGCGTGCCGGCGGGGGCAATTCTGCAGGTGTGGTCGGACTCAACACCACCAACCAGCCCGAGCTTGGAGCCCACGGCAATGCCGGCGGCGGTCGCGGCGGCACCGCGAGTTTCCTAACCACAATGTCCACACCCACGGGCGGCACAGGCTTTGGTGCCTTTGACGTACCCGACGGCGGTGGCTTCGGCGGAGAGGCCTCCTATTCGGCCCAAGGCATCAACGCGCGACGCGGGGCAGGCGGTGGCGGCGGAAAGTTCGCCAGCGACACCCTCTACCGCTGGGCAGGCCAACTCGTGGAATGCCAAACCCTGGTGGGCATGGACGCGGAACCCGGCTTCAGCGGCGGAGCCCAGGGACTCGGAGCGGTCAGCCAGAGCATGCGCGCCCAGGGCGGCGCGATTGGTTCAGGCCCCTTCCTAGACGGCAATCCCAGCAACGACTTCCGAGGCAGCCTGCGCCTCATGGATGGCACCCTGATCCAAGGGGAACTCCAAGGCCCGCTCGCCGGTAGCGGTGGTGGCGGCGGCGGAGACGCCGTTAAGTCGAACAGCTTCCCGCTGATCCCATTCAGCAACTCCGGCGACGAAAAGGGCGCCGGCGCAGGCGGCGGCGGTGGCTCCATTCGCATCGTAGCCCTAGGCCAGATTAGGGTTGCAGCCAACGGATACATCAGTGCCAACGGCGGCCACGGCGGCGGTGGTGAGAACACGCTCTTCTTCAACCGTGTGGGTGGAGGTTCCGGTGGTGGCTCGGGTGGCAGCATTTATCTAGAGAGCTTGGACTCTATCCAACTGCTGGGCGGGGCCCCGGGTTCCGACACCTTCTACACCGATGACCCGAACGCGAGTACCCACTCCCGTCGTAGCCTGTCGGCCCTTGGCGGACAAGGTGGCGCTGGGCATGACAACAAGGGCGGCGCTCGGGAGACGGGAGTAACCGCTTGGCGTTGCGATGCAATCCCCATCAACCGCGTCCAGCCCCTGGCAGTCCCGCCCTTCGGAAACGTCTGCTTCAACAACCAGCCGGATTTCGCGGACTCCGACGGCCCGACGCTCGGCGCAGGCGGAGACGGAGGGCCCGGGTTGATCCAGTTGGTGGTACCCAACCCGAGCGTAGACCTGAGCTACCCCGCAGCCATGGACATAACCCAGGTCAGCGTCCCGCCCCCGGTGGGCTGGGCTGATGGCGCCTTCTTCGGCGAGCTGCTCCCGAGCCTCAGGCTAGACTCCATTGCCCAGTCCCGCTGGATCGACCTCGGCGAAGCCGCCCACGACCCCATGGGCAACCACGCGCCGGCCGAGTTCTTCCTTCAAGGCCTGGACGCCAACGGCGTGGTGACCACCACCGGTGGCATCCAAGACTACGGCATGGCCCTAGTCCCCGCGGCCACGGTGGTCGCAGACCCCGGCTTACCTTTCATCGGGCCCAACCCCTTCAGCATGACCTTCGACGCAGCCGGCGTGACCGGCTCCGCTGATGTCTACGAGCGCAACCCGCTGCTCCTGCTGAAGGCCATCGTGCGCATGACGGATCCCGTCAGCAGCGACAGCATGGACTTCGTTGTAGCCGCCGCCGAGTACGACCCGAGTCTCGATCTCTTGACGGTCACCGTCAGCAGCGGCTCCGGCACACTCACCAGTTTCGCCACCGCCGGCGTCACCGCGGAGCTGATCCCACGCCACCTCGGGCTGATCGCCGCGGACAGCAGCGCCAGTCTGCCCAGCGGCAGCTCGGTGCGCGTGCGCCTGGACGCCACCATGGCCGGCCCGGACGGCGAGCCCGATCCGAGCCAGGCCTACAGCGCCGTGAACGGAGGCTTACCCTCCGACCCCACGAGCCTCAACAGCACCATCTGGGACTTCGTGCGCTTCCGCGTGGACTTCGAGCTAAGCCCGACCGAGCCCATCGGCCCGCGCCCGAGCCTCGACTTCCTCTCAATCCCCTTCCGCTTCTAGGAATCCGACTGCGGGGCGTCTCTCTGGCGCCCCGCAAAGACGGCGGCAACCCCGGCGAGAATGACCGCCAAGCCTCCCAGGGTTCCGGCACCGATGGCTTCATTGCGCAGGCCCGCGCCCAACAGCAGCGCTATCCCCGGGGTCACGTAGGCGATCAAGCTCAACTGGTAGGCAGGCGCGTAGCGCATCGCCCAAAAGTAGAGTCCGAAGGTCAACACGGTCCCAACCAGTGCCAGGTAGACGACACTGCCAACGGCCTGGGGGGTCCAGTTATTAACGGCATCCCCTTCCGTAACGAGGGCCATTAAGCACAGCAGTATGGCGCCGACGCCCATGGCACCACGGTTGAGGAGGACCGATGAAATGCCAGCGCCCGCGTGCTTGAGGCGCACGGTGCCGATGGCGCAGGCCAGGGGAGAGAGCAGCAGAATGGCACCGGCCTTGAGGCTGCTTTCGTTCGTGCGTAAGTCCGTGGCGAAGAGCAGGGCCACCCCGGCAAAGCCAGCCAAGAGCCCGAGCCACTGTATTGGTCGCAGGCGTTCACCCTCCAGGAAAAGGTGCCCGAGCACGCCCATCATCAAGGGGAAGGCCGACCACACGACAGCCACCAGGCTGGAGGGCAGGTACTGCTCCGACCAATACACGATGCCATAGGAAGCGCCGAAGTTCAGGCAACCAACGGTCAGCACCAGGCTCCACCCGGGCGCCTCGCCACCTTCCTTGCGTGCCAAGAATGGCCCCAAGACTTGCATGGCAAGGGCCGCCACAACAAAGCGTACGGCCGCCGCCGTAAAGGGCTGCAGATCATCCAAACCGCCCGCGATAACGACCCAGGTGGAGCCCCAGACCACACACAGTAAGACTATGCCCGCGATCAGGAGCGCGCGTGAGGGAGTCTTAGCCAAGCTCACTACTCCACCAACCCCGCGCTGAATCCACCGCCCAAAGCCACTAGCAGGTTCACCCTGGAATCCAACTGGGCGCGCCTCAAAGCCAGCCGTTCGCGCTCGACCTGCAGCCGGTCGCGACGGGCATTCAGCAGGTTGGAGATGTCGACCACACCTTGCTCATACTGCAGCTTGGCGAGCTGCTCCGCCGCGCCCGAAGCCTCAAGGGCCAGCAGCCAGTGAACGCCACGTTGTGCTAACAGGGCCTCGGAGTCCAAAGCGCCCTCAACCTCTGCGCAAGCGCGCAAGACGCTCTGAGCAAAGCTTGCACGGGCGGCCAGCAGGTCCGCATCCAGGGCCTCGATGGCAGCCTCACGGCGCCCCCCATCGTAAAGCGGTGCGCTCAAGGCGGCCGCCAAGCGCCAGACGCTGAAGTCGCCGTCCAAGAGGTCCTCCAAGGCGCTCGAGGTGCGGCCTGTACTCCCGGTTAGTACTAGTTTCGGATACAGGTCGGCGCGCGCGCTGTCACCACGCGCAGCCATGGATCGCATGTCAAACTGTGCTGCCACCAGATCAGGTCGGCGAGCCAGTAGCTCAGCGGGTAACCCAACGGGCGCGGCCGCAGGCAGCGCCGGCAGAGCTTGCAATCCTTGGAGTTCACCTTCGGGATAGCGGCCGAGCAAGACCTCCAACGCGCGCACGCTGCTGAGCTCCAACAGTTCGGCCTGGCTCACGCCCGCGGCCGCACGAGCGCGCAGACCCTCGACTACCCGCAGGTCGTAATCTTGCGCCAATCCAACCACGACCCGCGCAGAGACATAGGCCTCTGTCTCGCGGTAGCTCTGCTCGATGTCCTGCGCGAGCTTGTGCTGCAAACGTGCCTCGCTCAATGCGAACCACAGGCGCGCCGTCTGGGCAGCGATCGAGAGCCGCGCCCCCGCGAGCTGCGCGCGGCTAGTCTCGACACTGGCCAGGGCTGCTCGTTCCGCGTCCGCAAGGCGTCCCCAAAGGTCTGCCTCCCAGCTGATGTTGAAGTCACCCTGGAAACTTGTGGAGGTGCTCTGCAGCACATCCCCCGCGCCGGGAATCGGTAGTCCCACGTAGACGGAACGGTTGCGCGAAGCAGCAACGGCCGCATCCGCACTCGGCCCCCGCAAGGCACCAGCCTGACGCGCCTGGGCCACGGCCCCGGCCATCCGGGCGCTGGCCGCGCGAAGGTCCTGGTTGTGCTCCAAGGCCTCGCGCACAAGCGCATCCAACTGCGGGTCACCGAAGCTCTCCCACCAGGTGTCGAGTACAGCGACCCCGGCGCGCTCCTGAGCCCCCTCAGCCACGAAAGCCTCCCGCAATTGCGGTGCCTGCCAAGCCTCAGGCTGCTCGGGAGCCTGGACACAGGCGCAAGCCAATAAGAGCTGAGCGATTAGGAGAGGATGACGGAGGACCATGGCGGGCAAGGATAGGGCCGAGGGACCGGGCAGCTTCGGGCCCTGACACGTGTTTGACAAGAGCCAGTCCGAGTCCGACCGCTTGGGTCGCTAAGGTCTGGCATGCTTTCCGCCTTCGCCCTGCTCAGCTTGGCCCTTCTCCCCACCCAGGACGCGGCCAGCGTGTCCCCCGCGGCTCCCCTCACTCTGTCCCAACGCGTGGACTCAGAGCGTGCTGCCGCCTGGGTACGCAGCCTCGTGGAGTGCGGCCCGCGTATGGGCGGCACGCCCTCGGGCGCCCTGGCTGCGGAGTTCCTCGAGAAGACCTTCAAGAACATGGGCCTCGCGACCCAAGTGATCGAAGGCCCGGAGAAGCGCGTCTACTGGGAAGAGCCCTGGACCATGGTCGCGCACCTGGGGGCTACGGACTCACTAGCGGCCGAGGAGCTGACCCTGCATCAGGCCTGGCCCTACGGCTTCGCCCCTAGCGCCGCCGGTACCTGGCCCCTGAGTCTCGAGACAAAAGCCGGCACCGTGTTGCTCTCCGAAGGCGTCCACCGACCCAAGCGCAAAGGACCGAAACTCGGCGCAGCCCTGGTCGACGGCCACTGCACCAAGCTCGGTGGATGGCCCAAGCTAGTGCCAATGCGCGGCACATCTCAGAACGCCTATCCGGTGATCGGCATCGGCTCCAAGAACGGCGCTCAACTGCGCAGCTGGCTCGCCGCAGGCCGCTCCGTGGAAATCGAGTTGGAACTGACCACAACCGTCACCCGCGCGCGCCCGCTAACCGTAGAAGCGAGCATCCCAGCCGCCCCCGGTTCGCCCCCCGGCGTTTTCATACTGTGCGCCCATGGTGACTCAGACGCCGGCGGCCCGGGCGCCAACGACAACGCAAGCGGCGTAGCCGTTGTGCTCTCGATCGCCGCCGCCTGGCAAGCCGCCATCAAGGACGGCTCCCTACCAGCCCCCCCGCGCGAAGTGCGTTTCGTTATCTGGGGCTCCGAGATCCACTCAACCAGGCACTACTTGGACGAGCATCTGAAGGACGTGCCCTGCGTGGGCGTGATCAACTACGACCAGGCGGGCTACGGCAGCGGTGCCGAGCAACTCAACATCGAGCCCGATGACCTGCCCGCCAACATCGGCCTAGTGCGGAGCCTCTACGACCTCTGCAGCGAGCGCGATGGCACTGATGGCTTCCCGAAGCGATGGGCCACCAACAAGAGCCTGGGCGGAACGGATAGTTATGTCTTCTCCAGCTCCAAGCTCTTTCGCAATGGCGGCATCCCGGCCGTGACCGTCTTTACGAGCGCCTGGGACAAACCCGAGGATCACCCGCGCAGCGAGGGCATGCCCGGCGAGTCCTGGCGGTCACGCGATCAGGTCGGCGTGGACTTCGACCACTACTACCACTCCGCCGGTGATCGTCCGGAGCTGACCACGGACCTCGAAGCACACAACTTGGGCTGGTGCGCGCGGGTCGGTTTCCTTGGCGCGCTAGGCTGGCTGGACGCTCTCGAAAACTAGCCCCGAGCGCCCACCGCCACCGCCGCTGCCACACCCACGGCTGTGAGCACCGCGAAGAAGATCTTCACCCAGGAGTAAGGCGCTTCGCCAGCCACCTGGCCGGTTTGACCGTTGACCAGCACCGCATAGTTTTTGCCGCGGAAGCTGTAAACGAGGCTCCAAACGGGTAGCAGCACCAGCTTCCAGCGCACGCCTTGGATCTGGTTCTGCACGCGTAGGCCGCGCTGCGTGTCACCAGGCACATCGCCCGAGCAGCGCTGGTACTGCGTACTCACTACTCGCTCATGGGCTTGATCCCAGCCCTGGAGCAGATCGATCTGATACTCCTCCGCTGCCCAGCCGGCCAGATACTCAGCTTGGTACGGCACCAGCTCACGCGTGTCGAAGGCGCCCAAGCGCGAGGCGACCTTAGGCGCGAGACCCTTGGACGCGAGCACCTGAATGTCGTCGTAGGAATCCTGGCGGCGGCCCCGCGCCGGGACCCAGCGAGTCCTGCGCACGCGCCGAGTGCGGGTCTGGCTCTTGCCATTCACGTGCACAGTGTAGGTCTGCGTGACGTAGTAGTAGTGCCCAGCTTCCGCGCTCCAGCGCGAATCAACGTGACAGTCGTACGTCCAAGCGGGCACATACAGGCCAACCCCGGAATCCAGGTTCGCCCGGCGCAGAGCATTAGGCCGGAACCACAGCTTGCGCAGCCAAGTCCTGAAACGCTCCGCGGCCTCGTCACGGGCCAAGTCCAGGGGAATCAGCGACTCGGGCGAGAGTGGGTTGCGATTCTCCGCAAGGGCTAGCAAGCTGGCCGAGCCGCAGAAGGCGCAGGCCTCCGAGGTTGCGCTGCCGCCGAGGGAAACACGCGCTCCGCAGGTGCCGCATTCCAAGGTGCGCGTCTCCAGGCCCAAACCCCGGGCGGCGTCGCCCGCAGCCGCCATGGGGCGCTCCTCGATGGTGCCCTCACGCAACTCCACCGGGCAGACATTGCCGCAGTGGGAACATAAAAGAGCATCCTTGGCAGGGTCCCAGACCAGGGCCGCTCCGCATACATCGCAGGACAGATCCACGTCCGCCTGGCTGTCGACGGAGGCCAGAAAGTCCTCGGTGGGCACGGAATCAGGGTCTTGAGACTGGGGTGTATCCATGGGTTGCTCGCGGTTGCATAGAATACTGGAGTGGGCCCTGCGTGTAGAGTCCTTCCGCGCAGCTGCGCATAGCTACCCCCCAACTCGAGACGACGGAGATATGACATGGGCGTGATGGATTGGTTCAAGCGCAACACCCAGGAGATGGTGGTTGCTCGTCCGGATGGCACCAAAGCTCAGATCGTCTGGAAGCACACGGACAACACCATCCCCATGCTCAGCCAGCTCACGGTTGATGCGGATGAGAAGGCGGTCTTTTTCCGGGACGGTAAGTGCCAGAAGACGTTCAACGCCGGGCGCTACACGCTCGACAGCTCGAACTTCCCCTTCCTCTCCAACCTGGTGGACTCCTTCACCGGCGGGAACATGTTCCAGGCGGAGGTCTTCTTCGTCAACACGCGCGAGCACGTCGGAATCAAGTTCGGTGGCCGCATCGGCCACGTGGAAGACCCCAAGAGTGGCGTGCCCGTGGAGACCATGGTGCACGGCGAATTCAGCTTCCGGGTGACAGATCCCGAGGCATTGATCGTCGGCTTGATCGGCATGGGGCGCGCCGAGTCCTTCATGCTGAAGACTTGGCTCAAGGAGCAGGTGCTCAAGGTCATGCGTGACCGTATTGCAGAGCTGCTGGTCAAGGAGAAGTGGCCACTGCTGGACGTTACCTCCGGCGCGTACACGGAAGAGATCGAAGCGGATGCCATCGAAGGCCTGCGCACTCACGTGGAGTCCTACGGGGTCGAGATCGTGCGCTTCGGCAACTTCGTGATCGGCATGGATGACGAGGATGCAGATAACCTAAAGACGCTCTACCGCGACGCGGCCTATCTGAAGACCGTGGGTGGCGTGGGCAACTTCCAGAAGTTCGCGGCCGGCAAGGCCATGCTCGGTGCTGGTGAAGGCATGGCCAAGGGCGGCGGCGAAGGCGGCGGCGGTGGCAACGGTCTGCTGGGCGGCGCTGGCCTCGGCGTTGGCTTCGGAATGGCACAGATGCTGGTGCGCGACAACCAAGGCGGCGAGACACTAGCTCCCGCCACAGTGGGCGTCATGTGCGGCGAGTGCAACACCAGCGTGCCCCCCGGCAAGTTCTGCAACTCTTGCGGCAAGACGCTCAAGACCGCTGCGGCAGGTGCCGGCGCTTTTTGCACCAAGTGCGGCGAGGCTAATGGCCCCGACGCTAAGTTCTGCGGTTCCTGTGGAACCGCCCAAGGCGAAGCCTAGCTCTCAAGCGTAGGGATTCGGCGCAGGCCAGCCCAAGTAGAGGGCCAGGCCCAGCAGTATCCCAATGAGTACGGTTCGTAGGGCGGCGGCAAGTTTGCCGCCGCCCGGAATACCGACGGCAGCTAGGGCCGACAGCATCAGCACAGCCGGCAGGTCCTCGAGGGATGCGTAGAAACGCGCTTGGAAGACCATAGCGACCGGCACCCACGCTAAGTGAGCAGCGACACCGCGTAGCACGGGTAGGTCCTTACGCCAGAACCCGAGCACCATCAAACCGCCGGCTAAGGAACAGAATCCGGCCAGGGTAAGACTCGCTCCGGAGGAACCAGCGTCGAACATCAGCTTGCAGCCCGCGCCGAGAATCAAGAGCAGCTGAAAGGGTGCTTCCGGCCCGCGCCCAGCACGTTGAGCGCGGCGCTCTAGGCCGAGGTAGATCAGGGTCGCTGCCAACGAGAGGCACGGCAGCCAAATCCAGAGCGGCGAATCCTCGGCCCACTGGTTAGCCCGATAAGGCCCGAAGGCAATCCAAAAGGAGACCGCGGCAAGCCCAAAGTAGACCAGCCCGCCCAGCGTCAAGCGTCGCCCACCGAGGACCGCCAGCGGCAACAGGGGGATGCCGGTCCAATAAAGGGCCGACCAGCTCTCCGGAGGCCAAGGCGGGAGCTTGCCCTGCTGGTTGATGGTGTAAGCGGAGAGCGTAAGCACGGCCGCCCCGATGGCCACGGCCCAGGGTCCACCAACTGGTCCATCCTGCTCGGTCGCCTCGCCAGCAACACGACCGGACCAGGGACGCCACCCCAGCGCGATGACCAGGGTGGCGACGAAGAAGCCTGCAAAAACCGGGGCTAGCATGGACCTGCGGGTTAGTGCTCGACGCCTTCGATAGACAGGGTCAGGTGCACCTCGTTGGAGAGCACCTCATTGGGATAGGTCTCCACGCCGAAGTCGCGGCGCAGCAAGGTCACCTTGCCGAGGAAGCCAGCACGCTGGCCCATCTTTGTCTCAGCTTCGCCGATCTTGATCATCTCTAGCACCACCGGTTTGGTCACGCCATGGAAGCTCAGGTCTCCGTGGACCTTGTAGTCGTCGCCGTCGCGCTCCACCTTGCCGGACTGGAACTTGATGCTGGGGAACTCCTTCACGCTCAGGAAGTCGGTGCCTTTGATGTGCGTGTCGCGACCGCTGTCAAAAGTGTCGACGCTGGCGGCATCGATGTCGATAGACACCTGGCACTTGGCCAGATCCTCATCGAGGCTGAAGTCACCGCTGAACTTGGCGAAGCGGCCGAAGCTCCAAGACACATCCATGTGCTTGATGCGGAAGAGCACGCTGGAGTGCTTAGCGTCGATGCTGTAGCGACCGGCGGCGGCCGGGCTGGGCGCGGCGACGGCAGCGGAGGGAGCCAGCCACACGCCGCAGGCTGCGGCCATCAGAGTGGCGGGGATCAGGAGAGAGAAACGCATGGGAAGTCCTTACTACGGGAATGAGGAAGAGTGAGAAGCCGCGGTAGTAGGCCAAGTGTCCCACTAGGCTGAACCCCCTGCTTGGTAAATTCCGCCTCGGGGATTGGCCGTGACCCGTAAGAGCTAGATCGGTACCTTGCTGCCTGCCCCCAACCGGCCAATTACATCTTGAGTCCTGAGACAATCCTCCAGCACCTCGTGCTGATCGCCGTCGTGGGCGTCGCAGCCCAATGGCTGGCCTGGCGCCTGCACCTTCCGTCCATCCTGCTGCTCCTGGCGGGCGGCATCTTGGTGGGCCCAGTGCTCGGGCTGCTGCAGCCGGAGGTGCTCTTCGGCCCCATGCTGCATCCGCTCATATCCCTCGCGGTAGCGGTGATCCTCTTCGAGGGCGGACTGACCCTCGAGCTCAAGGAGCTGCGTCAAATCGGTCGCGCGCTCTTCCGCCTAGCGACCGTAGGCGTGGCCTGCACCTGGCTATTGGCCACCCTCGGTGCCCACGGACTGGCGGGCCTATCCTGGCCCCTTGCAATCCTCTTCGGGGCGATCATGACGGTCACGGGCCCGACCGTGATCCAGCCCCTGCTCTGGCACGTGCGACCCAAGGGCAACATCGGACCCGTAGCCAAGTGGGAAGGCATCCTCGCGGACGTGATCGGCGCGTCCCTCGCCGTGCTCGTCTTCCATGCACAGGTGGACGGCCGGACCTTCGAGGACGGCGCCGCCTCGCACACCATGCTAGGTCTGCTCAAGACCCTCGGCACCGGCGTGTTGATGGGACTCCTCGGAGCTGTCGTCCTGGGCGTCCCCCTGCGGCGCAGGTCGCTGCCGGATGCCCTCCAGGCGCCCTACGTACTAGCGGCCGTGCTCGCCACCTTCGCCGCTTCCCACCATCTATCCCACGAGTCGGGCCTGCTGGCGGTCACGCTCATGGGCTTCGTTCTGGCCAACATGCGCGGCACGCAGATTGGTCACATCGTGGAGTTCAAGGAGAACCTGCGCACCCTGTTGCTCTCGAGTCTCTTCGTAGTGCTCGCCGCAGGACTGCAACTGGAAGAACTGCGCACCATGAGTTTGGGCTCCTTCGGCTTCGTGGCCTTCCTGATCTTGATCGTGCGACCGGCGGCCGTTCTACTCTCGACACTTGGAACGGAACTCTCCAAGAAAGAGGTCGTGTTCCTGGCCTGGTTCGCGCCCCGCGGCGTGGTGTGTGCAGCCGTGGCTTCGCTCTTCGGCGCCCTGCTGGCCGACCCGGCCTACACCAACGGCAATCCGATACCGGAAGCGGCCAGCATGTCGACCTTGGCCTTCCTAGTGATCATCTGCACGGTCACGGTCTACGGCCTGACCGCCAAACCCTTAGCGCGCTATCTGGGCTTGGCGGAGGCCGATCCCCAGGGCTGCCTGCTGGTGGGCGCCGGCCCCTTCGCGAGCCAGTTGGCCCACGTACTTAGCGGCGCCGACTACCACGTGGTACTCGTTGACACCAACCGCCAGTCCATTAGTACGGCCAAGCTCGCCGGCCTGACCGCCATCTGGGGCAGCGTCCTTTCGGAGGACGCCCACGACCGCGTTCCCCGCGAGGGACTCGGGCGCCTCTTGGCCCTGACGCCCAACGATGAGGTCAACAACCTCTGCAGCATGCACTTCCAGGAGAGCTTCGGTCGCGCCAGCGTCTACCAACTGCCGGCCGGCGGCGCCTCGCGCGACCACACCACCGAGGAGTTGCGCGGGCGCGAGCTCTTCCACCAATCCGCCAACTTCGAGGAACTGGCCGAGCGCGTCCATGAGGGCGCCAGGGTGCGGCTCACGACTCTCAGCGACACCTTCGACTTCCAGGCCTTCATGGAGCACCACGGAGACGATGTGGTGCCCCTGATGTGCATCAAGCCGGACCGTCACCTGATCGTCTTCACCAGCGAAACACCCCCTCAGGCCGCCCCTGGGGACCAGGTGGTGAGCCTGATCATGGATTCAGAAGCTTCCTAAGATAATTCAGATTCCCCGAAGGGATCCCCCGCGCAAGGACACCTAGCCCCAGAGAACCCATGCAGCGCCCCGACCATCAACCAGAAGAGATCGCCATTCGCGATGCCATTACAGCCGCCCAACCAGGCGCGGCTGAGGCCTTCTGTAGGCGCCATTTGGAGGGGCTCTACGAGTTCATCTACTACCGGGTTGGGCGGCGCCAGGAGCAGGCCGAGGACCTGGTGCAGGACACTTTCCTGCTGGCGATCGAGCGCATGGATAGCTTCGACGGACGCTCCAGCCTGCATACCTGGCTGTGCGGAATCGCCAAGAACCTGCTGCGCAGCGAGCGTCGCAAGCGGCGCCCCATGGCCATGGCGGACCTGCTGGATCAAGCCGAGCCTGAGATCGATCGCATCCTAGCTGAGATCGAGAGCGAACCCCTACCCGAGGCCTTGGTAGAAGCGGAAGAGACCCGCGTGCTGGTTGGCGCGGCCCTCTCCTCCCTGCCGCCGGACTACCGCGATGCCCTGATCGCACGCTACGTAAACGGCCAGAGTGTGCCTGAGTTCGCGCGCGCCAGCGGCCGCCACATCAAGGCCGCCGAGTCCACCCTGCATCGAGCCAAGCGCTCCTTCGGCAAGGTCTTCAGCATGTTGGCGGATCGCCGGGGAGAAGGGGCATGAGCCAGGAGATCTTCGAGCACAACCTGCATCTACTACTGGCCCGCTCGTGGCAACCGATTCCGATCGAGCGTGCCTATGCTGAGCGCCTGGAGTCAAAGCTCGAGACGCACATGCGACGCTGCCACGGCCAGCCCATGCGGGCCGGAGCCAGCTTCGGAGCCAGCTTCGGAGCCCGCTTCGGTGCACGTACCTGGGCTGGCGCTGCCGGCCTGGTTGCCGCGGCACTACTGCTTTGGCTGCGGCCATGGACGCCCGCCCATGTGCTCCCCACCCGGGGCCCGGACGAGATCCTCGCCCAGGGCATGATCGCCCTGCGTAGCCCCGCGAACCACGGCGACTGGCGCGCTCTAGCCAGCGGCGAGCATCACCGCATCGGCCCGGTAGAGGAACGCATCCTGCTGCCCGCGGCGGGCGAACTCGTTCTCGATCAAGCACCCGACGTCGCCCAAGCCAGCTTGAGCGCCGGGGCCTGGGCCAGCGTGCGCGCAGCCGAGGTTCTGGAGCTCCAACTTGACCGCGGCCAGGTTCAGCTCCATGCGGGCCAACTGCCCGTAGAACTGAACACGCAAGCTACCCGACTTCGAGCCTACGCAGCCGAGCTCACTTTCCGCCTGGATGCCCCCAGCGTCGGCCCGGAACACGCCAGCGTCCTGGTGCAGTCCGGCGAGGTGCGCCTCGACGGAGGAGCCTACCTGGCACCCGCTGCAGTCCCCTACCTACTGGTGGATGGGCGCCTGTCGGATGCGGGCAACATCGCCGTCAACACGCCGCCGCGCACGCTTCCGCAGGCACCGACCGGCGCCTCGGACAAGGAGTCCAGCACCCAGCCCGTGCTACCCAACCCGAACGAGGCGGGTCTGCTCGTGGAAGTTTGGGACGCAGACAATGCGCTGCTCGGCGCCTACCGTGTGTGGGCACGCCTGCAGGTGGGCCTCCCCTTGGTGAGCATGCCGGACATGCGTGAAGTCACCGGTGAGATCACCCCCTGGCTCTGGTCCGACCTGCAGCCGGGCCTCTACACCGTGGTCGTCGAAGCTCCAAACCATGTGCCCTACCTGACGACGGAAGTCGTCCTAGGCGCGGGCGTCGTGACTCCCATCAAGGTGCAGCTCGAGCGCGGCCGCAGCCTGGTGGGCTATACCGTGGACGCAGTTACCGGCGCGCCCATTCAGAACGCTCTCGTGAGCCTGGTTGACCTGCTGCCCCAGCAGGTGCTGCACGTGGAAGGCCTTGAGCTGGAGTACCCGCCCTTCGGCAGCGCACGTACGGACGCAGCCGGCCGCTTTGAAATCACCAACGCCCCGCTGGTGGCCTGCGATCTGCGCGCCGCTGTCATCGGCTACGCGCCCACTCGAGTCGGCCCCATTCGGATGCACACAGCGGGCCCCAGCGTTCCTCAAGAAGTGCCCTCCTTGCAGATCGAACGCGGGGCGACCCTCGAAGGTGTCATCCAGGACCGCGACGGCAACCCCGTAGCTGGCATCGATGTCGTAGCTTCTAGAATTGCCTTGGACGGGACAGCCCAACGCATGAACTACGGGTCTGACCTGACCGATAGCGAGGGTCACTACCTGATCGAGGCCCTACCTGCGGGCAGCTATGTGGTGCTGCTCCCCGGCGAGGCGACTGGCTCGGGCGGCCCCCCAATCCGCTACACCCAATTGGTCAAACAGGGTCACGGGCGAGTCGACTTCCCAGGTCACAATGCTCCCGGTAGCTCTCAAGGCATACGCCTTCGCGGCCTTGTGCTCGACTCGGAGTCACGCCCCCTCAGCGGAGTCACCGTCACCCTATCACCCAACCCGTCCGGAGAATGGCAGACCACCAACGCCGACTCCAAAGGGCGTGTGGACTTGGCATCCGTACAGCCGGGCCGTTACGAAATTAGCATCGGCATGGGCGCAGGCTACGCCTCCTTGGTTTTCGTGAAGACCTTGAAGGTTGGACTCCAGCCTGAGCAAGAGTTCGAAGTCCGCATGGGATCCAGTAGTGTCCAAGGTAGTACCAAGAACTCGACAGGTGGCTACGTGGTGCTCCAACAAGAGGATGGCCGACGCTGGAAGTTCTTGGGCTTAGCCCAGGTCGATTTCCGCGGCGAGTGGCGCCTAATGGGGCTCCCCAGCGGGCGCATGCGGGCGCTGGCTTTTGGCAAGGATGCTGCGGAGGGCTTCGGCATGACAGAATCCTTCGACACGAAGAGCGGACTGACCGACTTGCCGCCCTTCACCCTGCAACCCACTGGCAGCCTGAGAATCACGATCCAGCAAGCGAACGGCGATCCCTTCCAAGGCGTCATCGTGCGCATGCGTGATGACACGGGTTGGGAATTGCCCATCCACAACGACCCCCGCACGGGTCCGACCGGCGTACGCCTGCTACCGATCGTCCCGGCGGGCAACTGGACCCTGTCAATTCGCACCCCCGATGGACGCCGGACTGAGCGCGAGTTGTACGTGAACGTCGGCGAGCAAGCCCAGCAGACCATTCGGGTGGAAGCGAAGTAGGCCAGAAAGCCTGGGCGCTTTCCTAGCAGGCCGCTTAAAGAACAGCGGCCCAGCGATTGGTCTCCACGGATCGTCTGGCAAGGCGACAGGTCCCCCCCATAGTGGTGGCCATTTGGGGGTTCTGGCAACGCAGCCAGGCGCTTCGTGGGAGCCGAGCGACAAGTCGCTGTTTTTTAAGCGGGCTGCTAGGGATTGTGCGAAGGGATCAGGGTGCTGCCAGCACCAAGGGGGTGCGAACGATTCCCTAGCCCTCAGCGGCCGATCCAATGAACACACTTCCCAAGGCACTTCTCTTCTCCTCGCTACTGGGTGCCGCAACCGGCGCCTTGACGGCCACACTCATCAGCCGCCCCGTGCAAGCGGGAGCCGGAGAGGGCAATCAAGAGCAAGCGCTCACTCCGGATGCACTCTCCAGCCTACGAGCGGATTACGAGGCGCTCGTCCAGCGTCTAAACGACACGGAGAGCGCTCTGCAGCAGGCGAACTCCATGGCCCAGGTGCCCATCCGCCAGAACGCAAACCAAGCGGGCATTGAAGATCTCGTACGGCGCTTGATCGCTGAGAACGCAGAGGCGGGTGGCGCAGCCACCCAAGCAGCCAAGGACGACGACCGCAGCACCGCGGGTGCGTCCGATCTCTACGCGCGACTGAATGACCCCGAGCTAAGCCCCATGGAAAAGCAGGAGCTTTGGCAAGAGATCCGCGAGAGCGGACGGCTAGAAGAAGTGGTCGAATTCCTCGAAGCACGCGCGCAGGCCAACCCCAATGACCCCGAATTGGAAGTCGAACTCGGGGCCGCGATTCTGCAACGCATCCAAGAGGTCGGCAACGGCCCCTTGGCCGGTGTGCTCGCCACCCAAGCCGACGATGCATTCAACCGCGCCCTCAAGCTGGACGGTTCCCACTGGGATGCTCGCTACAACAAAGCGGTGGCGCTCTCATTCTGGCCGCCCGTTTTGGGCAAGCAGCCCGCGGCAATTGCAGAATTTGAGACACTCGTGGCACAGCAGAGCCAGAGCGCATCCCAGCCGTCTTTCGCACAGACGCACCTCATGCTCGGCAACCTGTACCAGCAAACCGGCCAGTACGACAAGGCTGTGGCCGCTTGGCAGAACGGTGCACAACTCTTTCCAAACAACTCAGCCCTAGCCCAGCAACTTGCCTTGGCTCAACAATCCCAACACTGAGGCCGTCTCGGCGGGTGGGCAAGCGGCTAGGAGCGTGTAGCACATAGCCAACTTCGCGAGCCACGCGCCCTTTTCCGCGATGCTGCGTTGCACCAACCCCCAAGTAGCTACGGTTACGAGGGTCTTGGCGCGCCTTGCCTCGCGAAAAATGGCGCATGCCTCGCAAACTCGGCTATGCCCGACACGCTCCTAGGCAGCGGGCGAGGTATTCTGCGGAGGCTCCCTGGATACCTCGCCCGGCAACGATCCGAACCATGACCCAGCCCCCCGTACCTCGCTCTTGGATGCACCTGAATTGGCCCATCACCCTGCTAGCCGTGGCCGCCTGCCACGGCAGCTCGGACGATGACTTCTTCACCGGAGGTGTGGGCCCGGGCGCAGCAGGACAAGGTCGTTACGCCAGCTATCTAGATCTGGACCAGAGCGGAACGGTCAACGCTGGCGACGTTCTGCTCATGCGCTTCAATCAGCCCTTGGCCCTTGGCCAGAATGCTGACTTGGCCTTCCAACTCCCCGTGGATGAGGACGGGTTCGGCGAAGGCGCAGAGGTTTCTCTCGAGGACGACCCCTCGGTGGTGCGCATCACTCTCGGCAGCGGCTCGCATCTGCGCTCGCGAGGTTTCCACGACGGCATCTTCGATATCAACACACCCTCGGGCCTGCGCATCTCACCGAGCGCGCCTGCGGGCGCCGTAGTCTCCGCTGTCAGTCAACTAGACGCCCTGCGCGGCGGTAATGCCGTGGATCTTGCTCCGGGTTTTACCGCAGGTGATTCCGGCGATGCCGCCACCCATGTGCTCTCCCACGACATGGACTGCGACGGACTCGCGGACCTGATCTGGGTAGCGGAAGGCAAGTATGGAGGCATCCGCGTGGAGCTGCAGCAGATCACCGGTGGCTTCGTGGCAGCGGATGCGATCGCTCTAGAGG
>JBLIOL010000022.1:0-28764 GCA_047639615.1 Planctomycetota bacterium
TGCGCCACGGTCCGCGGCTAGCGCGGGAAATTGCCGCTCCACGACTGGCTCGGGCCGGCCTACAGGCGCTTCGTGCGCGACATGATCGCCGACGAGGTGAGCCACTACGCGGAATTCCTCGAGCTGGCGGCGCGCGAGTTCGCTCCGCGCCTAGCAGCCCGCTTAAGAAACAGCGACTTGTCGCTCGGCTCCCACGAAGCGCCTGGCTGCGTTGCCAGAACCCCCAAATCGCCACCACAATGGGGGGGGACCTGCCGCCTTGCCAGACGATCCGTGGAAACCAATCGCTGGGCCGCTGTTTTTTAAGCGGCCTGCTAGGCCAAGCTCCGCGGATGATGGAGCGCATTCTGGCGGCGGAAGGCAGGCCTTAAGCTGCGACATTTGTGCTCGATCACGACGATCCGATCTACTCGAGAGAACTTCTGGGGGGCGCAGCAGCTTCCGTACTCAGGGCGCTCGAGCGTCGCGGAGGAGCTTCGCAGGAGGGTGTTTCTATTCTCGTAACCTCCTGCCAGATCAGCGTCCACGGCAACCCTTCAAGAGCAGCGTTGACCTGGGTGGCCTGGTTGCGGGATGTTCGATGCTATACACCATGCTGAATCGCTTTCAATTTTCGCGTCTACGTACCCTGCGTCGATCCGCCACGAAGGCCGTTGATCGCAAGGGTGGGGCCCTGCCCCAGGCCGCTCGCGTGGTCTGCATTGCCAGCGGCAAAGGCGGCACCGGTAAGAGCATCGTCGCTAGCAATCTGGCGGTGACGCGTGCCAAGGCTGGCGAGCGCGTGCTGCTGGTGGATTTTGATGCGGGCCTGGCCAACGCACACCTGCTCTTGGGCCTGGCGCCCGACTGGGACCTGGGCCACGTGATGGAGAACCGGGTCGATGTGCGCACCGCCATGGTGGAAGGGCCCCACGGGGTCAAACTGCTCTCCGGCGGAGTCGGTCGCGACGCCCTGGTGAACCCCTCCAGGCGCGAACTGGACAAGCTATTCAAGGCTCTCGGCCCTCTGGAGCGTGAATTCGACCTGGTCGTCATCGATCACGGCGCCGGCCTGGGCTACAGCACGGTGGCGCACATGGCCGCCACTAGCACCCTGGTTCTGGTCACCAACCACGAGGTCACCGCCCTCTCCGATGGTTACGCTTTGTACAAGCGGGCCACCTCGGTCAACCCGGATATCCGCGTGGGCCTAGTGGTCAACCGGGCACCCGATGAGCGCCTAGCCATGGCTGCTTGGGATCGATTCCGCGGCGCCTCCCAGCGTTTTCTCGGGCACCACCCTGAGTTGATCGGCTGGGTTCCGGCGGACGATGCGATCTCACGCTCTGTTCAACAGCGGATTCCGGTCACTCTCGGAGCGGCGGAAGCCCCTGCGGCAGTGGCGCTTCGGCAAGTTGCTGCCTGGCATCCTATTGACCACGCACGCTCCACTACCGCATTCTACGATCGTGCGCGCAAGGCGATTCGCTGAGCGCAGTTTCCGCCGCTATCGAGAACGCCTGATCAGCGAAGCCTGATCCGACCGCTTTTCGCTCGCGGCCTTTCCCAAGCCGCGCGACCTATGAGCCGTCCCCGAACCCGTCGTCCCGGGTCAAAGATGCAGGTCCTCTCCTTCGTCAACCAGAAGGGGGGCTGCGGAAAAACGACCACCGCCGTGAATCTTGGAGGAGCCCTAGCTGCGCGCGGTGAGCGCGTGCTGGTGGTGGACCTCGATCCGCAAGCCCATGCCACCCTCGGACTCGGCGTAGCGCCGGGCGATGATCCCACGGTGGCTGAGGTACTGCTCGAAGAGGCCTTCATCGAGCAGGCCATTGTCGACGCGCCCGGCGGATTGCAGCTGCTGCCCTCGCGGCCGCGCTTAGGCGAGTTCGAGGAAGCCTCGGAACGCCTGATCCATCCGGAGCAGCGTCTGAAGATCGCCCTGGACGCGGTGCGCGACCGCTACGACTGGGTGGTGGTGGATTGTCCGCCGCGCACGGACGGTGTGCTCACGGCCAACGCCCTGTTCGCGTCCACCTGCGCCATGCTGATCGTCGAGACCGGTGCCTTTGCCCTGCAGGGTGCCCTGCAGGCGCTCACGGTCTTGGACGAGGTTGGCGAGAACCAGGGACGCACCTACGAGGTGCGCGTGGTCGGCACCCTCTTCGATCGGCGCACGCGTTTCGCGCGCGAACTTCTCGTGGCCCTGCACTCCCGCTTCGGCAAGGCCATGTTCGATACGGTCATCCGCACCAGCGTGCGCCTGCGTGAAGCGCCGGCCCACGGTGTTCCGGTGCAGGTGCTGGATCCCAGCTGCCGAGCGAGCGCGGACTTCGCCGCCCTCGCGGACGAAGTCGTGGAACATCTCAGCGAGCAGAAAGCTCCGTCGTCGCCCCTACGCGCCGGTCAGAGCGGTGGTGAGGACGAGACCTCCACCGTTTCGGTCAGCTCGTAGATCTTCTGGCAAGTGCCTGCCCCGCCGGACCCAGTTACTTCGGACACCCATCGCAATCATGGAAGCTATCGCACTCCTCTGCACCTTGCACGCCGACGGTCCGGCGACTCTACGTCGGTTGCGCGAGTCCGGATGTGACTCGCTGCAGGCACTCGAGAGTTTGCCCACCGAAGAGCTCTGCCAACTGCTGCGCAGTACGCCGGCCGTAGCGCGCCGTCTGGCGCGCGAGGCACGCCTGCTGCGCCAGCGCGTGGCTGAGGATCCCCTCGAACGCGAAGAGGCACCCGAAGGCATGACCCGCGGCGCAGCCGTGGAGGATTCCTTCGAGAGCGAGTTCACCGAGAGCGCCTTGGACGAGGCCGACCAGGAGTTGCTCAGCCGCGTGCTGGACACGCCCCCGGCCATCCAGGCCGAAGTCGAGCCCGAGCCGCCGCTGCTGCGCGTGCCGATGCCCATGCCGGTAGCGGCGCCGACTCCGCTGATAGTGGCGGTGGCGCCCGAGCCGGAGCCGGAGCCGGAGCCGGAGCCCGAAGCTCTGCCCCAGCCGGTGCAGCCCGCGCGCCTCAGGCCCTCCGACCTGGATGGCTTGGACGAGGAACTTTGCTTGCAGTTCGCTGCCCACGACATCCGCGATCTGGCCGCCCTGGCAGGGGTGGATTGCGACACTTTGGCCCAATCCACTGGCCGCTCCTTCGCACATCTGCGCCGCCTGCAGTTCCTGGCCCAACGCGCGCTTCCGGGCAAGCCCATGCGCCTGGCCCCGCGCTCTGGTTTCGGTGCTGGTCTCGGCACGCTGAAGGCCGAGCCCCAGGCTCAAGCTCCGGAAACCCAGCTGGAACAGGCTCCTACCCCCGAACCCCAGCCCGCTCCCCAGCCGGCACCCTTCGGCGCCAATCTGGAGCCCAAGGTCATCCCCACCCGCGAGCGCCTCGAAGCTCCGGGCATGGAACTGCCCGTGCCCGCGCCTACGCCGCCGAGTCCGCGCCGCTTCTGGGAGCCGCGCTCCCTGTACGAGGCGCGCACCGCACGTAGTGCAGCTACGCCCGCGCCCGAGAGTCCGGCGCTCGAAGTCGAAGTGCCCATGGAGGCGGCTCAATCCGTGCCGGCAGCCGCGCCCGAGCCCATCCAGCAAGCCGCCGAGCCGGAGGCCGAACAGCCGCTCGTGCTGAGCTGGGATTTCGAAATCCCCATGCCCGGCCGTGCACCCGAGCCGCCCCCGCAGGCGGACCAAGGTCCGGGGCAGGAAGGGCAGCGCGAGGACGCTGCCGGACCTTTTGCTTAAAGGCACGGTTCGTTTCTTTAGGTGACTCCCGCAGAGGCGGCGGGTAGAGCGAGGTGGAGGCACTTCACATGTTTGCTCGACTCGCGCTCATCATTGGCATTGTGAGCTCACCTGCTCAGGTTTCTGAGTATCCCACCGGCCCCGCTCTCGACGGCGCCCCCGGCTTCGGAAGGAGCCCGAACCTGAGGGCCCTCGAGGCCATCTTCCACAAGCCCGAGCCTGCTGATCAGCAGTTCCTGGCGGGCTTGCGCGACATCCTGGTGGATGTCGACAGCTTGCTGGCCCAAGCCCAAGCGCGAGCTCGGCGTACGGGGCTCATGCGGGTCGTGCCGCAGGGCATCGACAGCTTGCAAGGGCTGATCGATCACGTGCTTCGTATTCGTCAGGATCCCTTTCGCTGGCACTTCGATGGGGAGCAGTCGCTGGCCTTCGTGCGAACGATTTCGGATTGGCAACTGCTGGCCCACGGGGACTTGATCGTGGCCCTGGAGGAGGAGCGGCCAATGCTGATTCAATCCCTCGATCTACTGCATGGACATGCGCATGGACTGGTGGGGCTGGTGGCGGGCGAAGAGGCGGCGCTCGTAACCGGGCAGGCGGATCTGGCTGCCGCGCGTCTGCGAGCAGTGTTGGCGGACCTAGAGGCCATGAAGCGACCCTTGCACGCGCCCAGTGAGCCCTTGACCAGAGCTCAATCACGGGTTGCGAGCGGCCTCTCAAAGGGCGGCAGTTCCGCTCGCCGGAGCTACAGACAACTGCTCGATGAGAGTTTCACCGAGCTGCTCCTATGGCGGGAGAAATCGCACCTCGCGGACTTTGATCACGAAGCAGCTCGGCAGCTCGGGGATCGGCGCAGGGGAAGGGACGCTGGCCGCGAGAAGGTCGCGAACATGCGGAGCTACTTACCGATCTACGACTCCTACCGCGAGCTGCCGGAACAGTACGCCGACATGAGCGGTTCGGAGCGCGCTAGGCTGGGGGTTCTGGAGGGCACCAAAGCCCTCTGGGCGGATCCCCTGAACAAGGACTTGAACTTCATCCTGGCCCTGGCCACGGACTTTGCCTCGGGCCCTAAGGCGGCCGAATACCTCTTTGATCGGTCCTTGGTGCTCGCTGGCATCCGGCACTACGACCACCTGACCTATCAATATCGGCGGCTGAGCATCGCTGAGCAGTACGCGCTCGAGCGCATTGCCGGCTGGCTACCGACTGGGGAGGGGCGCTAGACCCCCCTCTGGCCCTATAATTGCGCCACCTGCTGCGGTCTCCGAGGCCCCGGCCTGCGCCATGAATCCTGCCACCGAAACCGGACAAGCCCACCACCTCATTTCTTCGGCCCAGGGGCGACCCGCCGAGGACCCGATCTTCGCCATCCACAACGAGGCCGTGCGCCGAGCTGCGGAGGGGGAGTCGGTGATCGACGCGAGCTTGGGAGCCCTGCTGGATGACCAGGGCCGCGTGGCCGTTCTGCCGGCCGTGTTCCAGGCCCTGCGTGACGTGGATCCGAGCCGAGCTGCGGCCTATGCGCCCATCGCTGGTGACACGCCCTTCCGCGAGGCTGTGATACGCGACGTGTTCGGCACGGATGATGCGGCCGGCCGCGCCGTGTGCGTTGCCACCGCCGGTGGCACGGGCGCGATCTTTGCGGCCGTTGTGAACTTCGTCGAGGATGGGCACGCGCTCTACACCTCCGACCTCCACTGGGGTCCGTATCGGACCATCGCCGATCACACTCGGCGCAGTGTGGAGACCTTCCCCATGTTCGCGGATGGCCGCTTCAATATGGCCGGCTTCGAAGCGGGGCTGATGGAGCTGGGCAAGCGTCAGGGCAAGGTGCTCGTGCTGCTCAACTTCCCCTGCCACAACCCCACGGGCTACAGCCTCGACGACGAGGAGTGGACCCAGGTAACTGCGGCTCTCTCACGCGCCGCTCAGTGCTTCGCCGTGACGGTGCTCATGGACGTGGCCTACGCGCGCTACGCGCTCGCCGACGTTGCCCGCTGGCAGACTCACTTGGGCGCCATCGTGGAGCAGGTGCCGTTGCTGGTGGCTTGGTCGGCTTCCAAGTCCTACGCCCAATACGGCGCGCGAGTGGGGGCCTTGGTGGCCGTGATCCACGATGCGGATGAGCGCGCGCGGGTGCTCAACGCCATGACCTACTCATGCCGCGGGACCTGGTCCAACTGCAACCACCTGGGCATCCTGGCTGTGGCCAGCTTGCTCGAGGACGCTGATCGCGCCTCGGCGGCCGATCGCGAGCGCGACCTATTGATCAAGCTCATGGACGAGCGCGTAGCGGCCTTCAATCTGGCGGCATCCGCGGCGGGCTTGTCCTATCCGCGCTACGAGGCGGGCTTCTTCGTGACCATCTTCACGCCGGACCCGGCGCGCACCGCTGCCGTCTGCGGGGAGCACGGCGTGTTCATCGTGCCGGTCAAGGGCGCCGTGCGGGTGGGCCTGTGCGCCACCCCCAAGGCCTCTATCCAGCGCCTGGTGGACAGCCTGGCCCAGGGCGTCGAGGCGGCCTCATGAGCGCTGGGCTGGAACACGCCTACGGGCATCGTGTGAATATCCAAGCCGGACCTTGGATCAGCACTGTTCTGGCCAAGGTCTCGTCGCCCAAGACCTCCCATCCGGACGTGATGGCATTGGTGCGCACCGTCTACGCCAAGCTCATGGCCGACGTCATGGGCGCTGAAATGCCCAAGCGTCAGGCCGCCGTGCAGACGCGCATGGCGGAGCAGCACCCCGAGGCCGGAATCTGGAGCGGTTCGATCCTCGATCCCGGCCAGCGCCTGGTGGTGGTGGATGTGGTACGCGGAGGCATCGTGCCCGCCCAGGTCTGTTTCGAGGCCGCGACCCTGCTGTTGCCTCTCGAGCACCTGCGCTTGGACCATCTGACCATGGCCCGCCACGCCGGCGCCGACGGCCACGTGGACGGTGTCGATCTGGCTGGCAGCAAGGTCGGGGGCAGCATCGAAGGTGCCACGCTCCTGATCCCGGACCCCATGGGGGCCACGGGCTCGACGCTGGTGCGCGCTCTGGGCCATCTGATCGAGAGCTACGGCCGACCGCGGCTGATTGTCGCGATGCCCATGATCGCCACCCCCGAATTCCTGCGTACGGTGCTGGGCGCCTACGAAAACCTGGTTGTCTACGCAGGTCGAGTGGACCGAGGCCTGTCATCCAAAGCCGCATTGGCTGAGCCCCACGGCACCCTCTGGGACGAAGAGAAGGGCCTAGACGACCACGACTACATCGTTCCCGGCGCCGGTGGCGTCGGCGAAGTTCTCAACAACTCCTGGTGCTGATCCCGAGGCCCTTGCGGTCCCCGGTGCTCTGCGCCTAGACTGGCGCCCCGCTGCCCCAGATCACCCCCAAGCCGCTTTAGGAGGCTTTCCAGCAATGGCGTATATCGTCGCCGAACCCTGCGTCAAGTGCAAGTACACGGACTGTGTGGACGTATGTCCGGTCGATTGTTTTGTCGAGGGAGTTAACTTCCTGGCCATCAACCCTGATGAATGCATCGACTGTGGCGCTTGCGTGCCCGAGTGTCCGACCGAGGCCATCTTCGAGGAGACCGAGCTCCCCGAGAAGTGGTCCGAGTACGTGGACATCAACGCCAAGCTGGCCGCTACCTGGCCGGTGATCTCCGAGAAGAAGGACGCGCTCCCCGAAGCTGACGAGTTCAAGGACGTCGAAGACAAGCGCGCCATGCTTTCTGAGGAAGCCTTCACCGAGTAGTTCCAACCGGAGCACACTCACCAGCGTCGCGCGGCGGCCCCTCGTATGCGAGGGGCCGCCGCGCGACATTTGTGCGTGTAGGTCGGCGCTACCTACGGTGCCTTGAGCGCGTGGATCAGAGCTTGGCCGGTCTTGCGGCCTGTGTGACTCATGATCGCATTCGGCCAGCGTTGCCCGTCCACGCGCACGCGTAACTCCCTGGTGTACGTAGTTCCCTTTTGATCTTCGTAGAGGAAGCCAGCGTCGTAGCAGCCATCGTGATTTTCGAGCCATGGGAGCTCGGTCCAGATCACTTGGGAGCCGCCGTAGCCCATGCCGTCCATCGAGACGAAGGTCTCGGGGACTTCCACATAGGGTTGCACGATCCGCCGCTGAACCCAGGCTGGAACAACACCCCAGAAGCGTGGATGGCTTTCCTCTCCCTGGGTGAAGGTCTCTAGGATTTGCACAGGCTCGTGACCCTCCGGGAGCTTGAGCCTGACGGGGATCGGCCGCGGTGGTTCGATGAACAGCTCGAGGGTCGTATGTCCGCCCACACCTAGGGCGTCGGCCTCAGGTGCGCCGAAGCGTTCGGTGAGCACCAAGGGGCGATACTCACCCCCGGCTAGGCCTTCGAAGGTGTAGCCCTTCGCTGGTACATAACTGGCAGCCACGTCCTGGTCGCCCGCTTGCCAGAGTTCATTGGCCGGGGCGTTCAATTGCCAGAGCACAACCGTGCCTGCCATGGGCTGCCCGCTGTGCTTGTTGAAGAGCTTGACGGTCAGGGAAGCGTTGCCCAGGTCCAGGGGATCGGGAGGGCCGAAGCGTTCGAGGTTGTGCCCGACGGGTGTGTCTGTGGGCAAGCCGTACTCCGTGAGCCACTCCGCTATTGAGCGCTCGGACTCCTCTATGATTTCCTCCTCCGGAGGGTCCTCGATGGCTGCGGATTCCTCGTCGTGCTCGTCGTGCTCGTCGGGTTCAGCCGGCTCCTCACCAGTTTCGTTCTCAACCATCGATCGCCGTAGGTTCGGATCGGTGGGGGAGAGCTCAATCTCCGCCGGCTGCGCTTCCGGAGCCGGGGCGAGGACGCTTTGCGGAGAGAGCGGCGCAGTCCCGCCGGAATCTAGCGCACGCCACAGCCCTACTGCCAGCAGCAGCAGTAAGAGTGCTATCCCTATCCAAGTGCGTGACTGACCCACGCTCACCAGCATGCACGAGGCGAGCTATTCCGACCAGGCTTCGGTGGGGGCATTGGCCGGGAGGCGTACCCAGAAGGTGCTGCCCTCACCGGGCACAGATTTGACCCCGAAGTTGCCGCTGTGCCTGTGGACGATGCGCGAGAGGATCGAGAGGCCGAGGCCTTCGCCCTCCGCGGGGCCTTCCGGATTGAGGCGCCGGAAGGTCTCGAAGATCTTGGACTGGTGCTGCTCTTCGATGCCCATGCCGTTGTCCGTTACGGAGTATTCCACCTCATCGCCGGTCAGCAGGGCGCTGATGCGGATCACGCCAGGACGCTCTGGGTCCAAGAATTGGAGCGCGTTGTCGATCAGGTTGGTGAAGATCTGAGCGAGCTCGTTCTCGGCTCCGTAGCAGTCGGGGATCTCGCCGATGGTGATGCTGGCCTGCTTGGCTTGAGCTTGGTAGCGCAGCTCGCGCACGATGCCTTGGATCAGAGGCAGCATGGATACGCGTGTCATGCTCGGGGCTTGGCCGCGGAAGCGCGCTACTGCGCGTAGTCCACCGAGCAGGCGGTCCATTTTCTTGCCGGCGTCCTGCACGTAGCCGAGAGACTCGTCGATCTCCTCGTCGATCAGCGCCAGGGCGCGCTTGCGCAGATCGTCATCGAGCTCGGCCTGCTCCATCAGGGCGCGCAGGTCGCTTAGGGAGTGACTGATCTCGCGGCCGAAGCCCTCGATGTTGACGAGCGGGGAGCGCAGGTCGTGGGAGGTGGCCTGGAAGACCTCCTCGAGCTCCTTGTTCTGCACGCGCAAGCGCTCGAGGATCGCTTCGCGTTCGATCTCCGCCTGGCGTTTGGCTGTCACGTCCATGAAGACCGCCATGGCGGCTTCCACATTGCCCTCGGCATCCAAGATTGGCGCGCTATTGACCAGCAGCCAAAACTCGCGGCCGTCTTTCCGCACCATGCGATGGTCCTCACCGCGGCAGGTCTCGCCCAGGAGCAGCGAGCGCACCAGCGGCATATCGCGCGGGCTACGGATCTGGCCGGTGGCAGACTTGAGCTGCAGGGAGGCGTAGTGGTCTTCGATGCTGAGCCCAATCAGTTCGCGCGCCGAAGGACCCAAGAGGTGTCGGGCGGCCGGGTTGGCGATTCGAATGGTGTGGGTCGCAGCATCCACCACGAGCACTCCGGCAAGGCTCTCCTCCAGGGTCGCATTCAGCAGAGCCTGTAGGCGTTCGACGGTTTGGTCGGCCTGGATGCGGCCGGCGGTAAGGCCTCCCAACTGGGCGATTTGCACCCCTAGATCGAGCTCCATGGGCCGTGGGCGTCGACCCGTTGGGATGAGTACTTCAAGTGCTCCGAGCTGTCGGCTGGTACTGCTCGCGACCGGCTCGATCCAACCGTAGCCTCCCTGCGCATCGTCGCTCATGGCGCGCAGGCCATCGGAGACTGCAGCGAGTGCGGCGTGGGGGGGCTGTTGAGGAGAAGCCTCCACCTCCTGGGGGAGCAGATGGAACTGCGCTTGTAGCCCAGGAGCGATCTCCTCAAATTTGGTGGCCAAGGTTCCTAGTAGGGACTCCAGGGGCGCCTTCGAGGCGATGCCGGCAAGCATCACCTGACGCGCATCGAGAACCATATCCCGTACGGCTTGCGAGCGGAGTACGCGCACCTGCTGCAGCAAAGCGACGCCCGCCACACCCAATATGCTGCAGACGAACTCGAGGGCGACGGTGAGTTGTTGACCGGTCCCATCGCCTCGCATGAGGGCGGCTGCTTCGAGTCCGCCGGTCAGCGCCCAAACTCCCAGGCTCAAGCCCAAGGCCGTTAGGCGCCAATCCCGCACACGCCTGGCAAGTAGCAGGCTCCACACGCAGCTGAGCAAGCGCAGGGCGGCCCCCAGCAGTGCGAGTGAGGGCACGGGCTAGGATCTCCGCGATGGGCGCCGTTTGCCGCCGGCGGCGCTGGCGCCGCTACGCCGTGCTTCCACCGCTGCGCGCGGGGCCTTGGAAGGAATCAAGCACTCGGGTCCGTCGCCGATCAACTCGGGCCGGCCCGCGTCCAGCAAGGCGCGCCTAACTACGAACCAGTTCTCCGGCACAAAGAACTGGATCAAGGCCTTCTGCGTGCGCCGATCCGAAAGCTTCTTGACCGTCTCCACGGGCTTCATGGTCATGGGGTCGAGGCCCGTGTGATACATGCACGTGGCGATGTCCATGGGGGCCGGGATGAAGTCCTGCACCTGGCGCGGCTTGTAGCCGGACTGCTTGAGGAAGAGCGCCAGTTCGATCATCTCCTCCGTGCCCGAGCCCGGGTGGCTGGCGATGTAGTAGGGCACCAGGTACTGCTCCTTGCCCACCTTGCGCGAGGCTGCTTCGAAGCGTTCCGCAAACTCCTCGAAGGTGTGGTTGCCCGGCTTCTTCATGTGCACGAGCACCTTGTCGGAGACGTGCTCGGGAGCGACCTTCAGGTGGCCGCCCACGTGGTGCGCGGCCAGCTCTTCCAGGTACTCCGGATCCTCGCGCGCCAGGTCCATGCGCACGCCCGAGGCCACGAAGACGCGCTTTACGCCGGGCATCTCGCGCGACTCGCGCATGAGCTTCTTGGTGGGCTCGTGGCTGGAGTCGAGCAGCTTGCAGACGGTGGGGTGGATGCACGACAGGCGCCGGCACTTGGCCTCCACCTCGGGATCACCGCACTTCATCTGGTACATGTTGGCGGTGGGTCCGCCGATGTCGCTGATGGTGCCCTTGAAGTCCTTGGACTCGCCCAGCTCCTTAACTTCACGCATGACCGAGTCGTGGGAGCGGCTCTGAATGGCGCGTCCCTGGTGCATGGTGATCGAGCAGAACGTGCAACCGCCGAAGCAGCCGCGCATGATCGTGACCGAGTCCTTGATCATGCCATGGGCCGGCACGGGCTCGGTGTAGGCCGGGTGCTGCTGGCGCGTGTAGGGCAGATCGTAGGCCTGATCCATCTCGTCCTCGTCGAAGGGCAAGCAGGGCGGATTGATCACCACGCGCCGATCACCGTGAGCTTGCACCAAGCGACGCGCGTTGAGCGGGTTGGTCTCGTGGTGGATCATGCGCGTCATCCGCGCGAACTCGGGCAGGCTCTCCTTGACGAGTTCGTAGCTGGGTAGCTCGCGGGTTTCGTTGTCGCAGTTGGCGTCATCGAAGCGATGCTTCGGGAGCTCACCCTTGCGGCCGAGCAGGTAGGCCACCCCGCGCAGGTCGCGGCAGTCTTCGATCTTGAGTCCGCCTTGCAAGCGCCGCGCGATCTCCACGATCTGCTGCTCGCCCATGCCGAAGCCAAGCAGGTCCGCCTTGGATGACACGAGCATGCTGGGGCGCACGGTCTCCGACCAATAGTCGAAGTGCGCCACGCGCCGCAGGCTGGGCTCTACGCCGCCGATCACCACGGGCACGCCGGGGAAGGCTTCGCGGCAGCGTTGGGCGTAGACGTTGGTGGCACGGTCCGGGCGCGAACCGCTCAGTCCGCCCGGGGTGTAGGCATCCTCCGAGCGCGGTTTGCGGTTGGCCGTGTAGTGGTTGATCATCGAGTCCATGTTCCCCGCGCTCACCGCACAGAACAGGCGCGGAGCACCGAAGGGCCGCCAGGCGTCGGCGTTCTTCCAATGGGGTTGGCATAGCAGCGCCACGCGGAAGCCGGCCTCCTCGAGCACGCGGCCTAGGAGCGCATTGGCAAAGGAGGGATGATCCACGTAGGCATCCCCCGACACGAACAGCACGTCGACCTGATCCCAGCCACGGGCGTGCATTTCCTCTGGGGATGTGCACAGGAAGCGCGTACTGGAGGGATTGGGGCTGGACTTAGGGCTGGACATGGGGCGCACACTATAGCCATTGGGGATCCCCGCGCCGGGTTCCCTCTGTGATCGTGTGCTGTGGGGAGAGCAACTCGCAGCTAAAGCGGGGGAGGGCCGGGCGCTGTCGGTTTCAAGTGCCTCGCTGCGGGGCTCCCCATCACCCACCCCCGTGAGCTACTCGATTGTCTTATGCCCACGCCGGGCGGCGAACCAGGCGCGCAGGCGTCGCGAACCCAGCAGGCTCCAGCCCGCCAGGCGCGTGGGCTGGGCGTAGAAGCGCAGGGTCGCCCAGCGGGCCAGGCGGTGACTGCGGCTCAGCCCAGCCAGGGGCACAGTGGCTTCAGCCACGTTGTCGGAGGTTGCTGCCTGGAAGTCCGCCGTGTGGAACAGCCCGCGGCGGGCGAAGCGGCTGGTGGCGGCTTGCTGCTCGTTGCTCTCTTCGGGCCAGCCCATGGAGAAGCTGCCGTGGACATGGATGCCTGCCGCGGCCAGGTGGCGAACGCCGGCGGGCACGCGTGTGAAGTCCAGATTGTGGCGTAGCAGGCGCTGCACGTGGGGTGCCGTGCTGTCGATGCTGATGGTTACCTTGCGCACGCCGGCTTGGGCCAGAAGCTGAGCGAATTCCGCGTCCACGTGATCGGGCCGCAGGCCCATGGGCAGGCGCAGGCGGGCGCCGGGTGCTTCGCGCAGGAAGCCGCGTACGAAGGCCTTGGCGCGGCCCAGGTCGTGATTGAAGAGCTCGTCCGCTACGCGCACGGTGGTCACGCCGAGTTCGCCCACAAGCTGGCGCAACTCTTCGAGCACTTCGGCCAACTCGCGCACGCGGAAGACGCGCCCGTAGGCGTTCTGGCAGGTGGGGCAGGCGGGCGGGCAAGCGCGGCTGGTGACCAGGTTGGCCCAGGCTTCGCGTCGCTTGCCGGGGCGGCCGGTCAGGTAGCGTGCGCGGTCCACTAGGTCCCAGGCCGGAAGTGGCGAAGGCGGCAGGAAGGGGCTGCGTGCGAGCGCTTCCTGGCGCACGATCTGGCCGCCGTCAGCGCGCCAATCGAGGCCGGCGACGCCGTCGAAGTCATGCCGTCCGCTGCTCAGTCCGTCGAGCAGTTCGCTCAGGGGCCTTTGGTGATCGCCGTGCACCGCGAAGTGCATGCCGGCTAGGTCCAAAGCCTCTTGATCCACGCGGCTCGCATGGCCGGCCACGAGCACCGTATGCACCTCGGGCAGCCGCTCACCGAGGGCTTGAAAGAGGGTCTCGAGCTGTGCGCTATTGGCGCCTTCGCCGTCGATCACGCACAGGTCGGGGCCGGCGCTGACCAGCTGCTCGCAGGTCTGATCCAAGCTCCAGCCTTCGAGCGCAGCGTCGAGCACAGCCAAGCTACGCAGTCCGCCGCGGGTACTCTCGCCCCGCGCGCGAATCCAAGCCGCCAGGGTCAAGGCGGCCAGGGGCGGTTCCATCAAACTGCCCCGCGCGGCCCGGCCGTTGCCCGTGGGCCGCAGCACTACCACCGCCAAGGCCTCCCCAAGGGGACCTCGTGCAGTTGCGTTGCGGTCGGGCGGCGCCAGCGTCATGCTCCGAGGCTAAGGATCGGCAAGGCCCGATTCCAGAGCTACCGCCGATTGACTTGTGCGGGTATGCATAGGGCTGCCCATGAGCCCCCAAGCCAGCCCCTCGACCCGCCTGCCCGCCTTGGATTGGATGCGTGGCCTGGTGATGGTCCTGATGACCCTCGACCACGCCAGTCACGTCTTCAATGGGGCGGCTGTCAGCCAGGACTCCTATCTGTTCTGGGCGAATGGTGCGGACCTCACGCCCTCCGGTACTCCCTGGGCTTTCCTCACGCGCTGGATCACGCACCTCTGCGCGCCGACCTTCCTCTTCCTGGCGGGCATTTCAGCCGCCCTGGCCATCGCTTCGCGGCAGGCCAAGGGCCTCTCGGAGGAGCGCATCAGCGCCTATCTCGCCTCCCGCGGCGGGCTCCTGATCCTGCTCGAGCTCTGGATGTGGATCGCCTGGCCCGCCCAGGTGCTGCAGGTGCTCTACGCCATCGGTGTGTCCTTCCTGGCTCTCTCCGTGCTGCGCTTTCTGCCCATTTGGAGCACCGTCGCACTGGCATTGCTCTGGATTGTGGCTGGCGAGGCCTGCGTGGTGGCTCTCGGCCTGCGGCCGGAAGGCCTGGGCTTCCAACCGCCCGCGCCCGGCTGGGCAGCCCTCTCGATCGTGCCGCGCTTCGATCAGCTCACCCACGGCCCCACATGGATGGGGGTGGAACTGCTCGGCATTCGCATGCTGAATTATCCCTTCGCCACCTGGCTGGCGATCCTACTGCTCGGCCACGCCTTCGGCCGTTGGCTCGTGGCCGAGCGCCAGAGCAGCAATCTGCCCGCCCGTGCGGGTCGCTTTCTAATGCTCGCCGGCGGCGCCTGCCTGGTGGCCTTTCTGCTGCTGCGTGGTTTCAGCAACTACGGTAATTTCTGGCTCGAACGCACCGACGCCAGCCTCCTGCGCTGGCTTCAGGTCTCCAAGTATCCGGCCAGCCTGGCCTTCGTGCTGCTAGAGCTGGGCATCGCCGGCTTGATCCTGGGCGGCATGTTCCTGCTGCAGCAACGCTGGACCCGGGGCGGCGACCGCGGGCTGTTCACGGTGCTCGGTCAGTCGGCCTTGGCCTACTACCTGGTGCATGCCCACGCCCTGCGCTTCGTCGCCTACATGTTCTTCGACATCGCGCCAACGGACGCCGCTCCTTTCGGAGTGGCGAGCGGCTGGATCGCTGGCGCGGTCTGCGTGCTCGTGCTCTGGCCCGCGTGCCTCGGGTGGCGCACCCTCAAGCGCCGGCGGCGGGCTGCGCAGGCGGCCCGCTAGGAGCGGGCGGCGCGCTGATTGGGTAGGACCACTTGAATCTTTTTCACTAGCTCAGCGCTGGTGAAGGGCTTCTCGATCATGGAGATGCCGTCTCCGAGGATGCCGTCGCCCGCGAGCTCGTCGCGGGCGAAGCCGGACGTATAGAGCACCGGTAGGTTGGGGTCGCGTTCGCGCATCTTGGCGCATAGCTGAGGGCCGTTCATGTTGGGCATCATCACATCTGTCAGGAGCAGATGGGTGGGCCGCGTTATTTGGGCCGCGAGGTCGAGGGCCGCTTGTCCATCGTTGGCCGATAGCACTCGATAGCCGAGCTCGGAGAGGATGCGGATGACCACCGCGCGTACGGGACCTTCGTCTTCCACCAGCAGGATCGTCTTCTGGCTCGATGCATCGGCGCCGCGGGAGGATTTGGGGCTGCTAGCTTCGATGTCGTCTGCAGATGCAGGCGGTAGGTAGATCTGGAACGTCGTGCCGCGACCTACTTCGCTGACAGAGTGGATGTGCCCAGCGTGCTGACCGACGATGCCGTGTGCGATGGAGAGGCCTAGGCCCGTACCACTGTGCTCGGTCTTCGTGCTGAAGAAGGGTTCGAAGATGCGCTCTTGGGTGGCGGCGTCCATGCCGCAGCCTTGGTCCGAGACGCACAGCATTACGTAGGTGCCAGCGGCTCCTAGGACGCGCACGAGAGGGTCACCGTGCGGCACCTCGATGTTGCGCAACTGAACCAAAATCTCGCTGCCGTCGGCCATGGAATCGCGGGCGTTGACCACTAGGTTCATGAGGACCTGATGCAGTTGCCCAGGGTCGGCGCGTACCGGGGATACTCCCGGGGCGAGGTCGAAACGCAAGATGAAGGAGCCGTTGCCGGGGATCAGCTGCTGCAGCATGCCCTGGCCCGCTTCGATCTGCTGGCCGAGGTCGAGCACCTCCATGGACATTACTTGCTTGCGCGCGAAGGCCAGCAGTTGGCTCGTGAGGTCGCGGCCGCGGCGTGCGGATTCGAGGATGCCTTCCATAGCCAAGGCTCCCGCTGAGTCTTTGACCTGATGATGAAGCTCTAGGTCTGCGTAGCCCATGATCGGGGTCAGCAGGTTGTTGAAGTCATGGGCTACGCCTGCGGCCAATTGGCCGATGACCTCCATCTTCTGAGCTTGCTTGAGGCTCTCGAGCAGCTCGTGGCGTTCGCGTTCGCCTGCCTCGGTGCGGCGCAGTTCCACGTCGGTTGCGGCGCGCTTGATACCCACGAAGAGCGGCGGGCTGCCGTCATGTCCGCCCACGGGTGCACAGAAACTCCACGCTGTCGAGCTTCATGGCCTTGACGCGGATCTCCACGGGGAAGGTCTTCCCATCGGCGGCGGTGGATCCGGCGTTGGGTGCTGGAGGCCTCGCTGACCGCCAGCTTGCGCAGGTCGGAGCCGAGCGTCAGCGGGTGACCCGCGTCCACGTCGGTGAGGCGCATGCCGAGCAACTCGACGTAGCTGAAACCAAGCTCACGGCATGCACGCGGATTCACATCCACGATGCGGCCTTCGCCGTCGGTCACGTAGACCGCTTCCGTTTCCTGATCCCTACGAGCTTGAAGACCGGGGAGAGAGTCCCGATGTACCATCGCAATGGGGGGCTAGGTGGAGAGTTGGGGAGAGGCCCACGATCCTGCACTTGCCTGTCCGGTGCCGTAAGAATTCAGCCGCCCTCACTCCCACAGGTGGAGCGAGGGCGGCTGAGGTGCCTCGGACAGGGTTTGCTTAGCGAGCGCTTGGGTTCAGGTCTGCGGAGGCCCGTTGGCTCGCAGAAAAGGCAGCGCCCAGGTCGAAGCGCAGGCCGCCGGACCAGTGCTGAGGCTGGAAGACCGACCAGCTGGTGAGCCACAGGTGCGGAATCTCGCCGATGCCCTGCTCCAGTTCAAATCCGGAGCTGAGTGCCTTGTCGCTCGGCCCGTCGGCGCGCACCCGTGCGATTCCATGCATGCCTCGGTTGAGGTCTATGCGCACTAGCGCAGCTGGACTGCGGCCCGCTATGCGCCCGAGGGCCCAGTCGAGCTCCGGGCTCGCTTCAGGGGTCGTGCGAGCGGCCTTACGCGCCAAGCTGGCGCCTTGGCCCATGGAGAGGATGGCTTGATCCCCTTGGGCAACCATGCGTAGGAGCATGCTCTGGGTACCGAATACATCCTCGACGAATGCTAGGCCGTCCGCGGCCTCCGGGTCTTGCAGGGCTTGGGCACTGGGTAGGAATTCGAATTGCAGGAAGCGGCTGTTCTCATCGCCGGCCGAGACTGGAGGCGTGCCCTCATACAGGGGCGCGAAGAGGTCCTGCTGGCCCAGTAGTTGGCGCGCGTGCTTGAAGGTCGCGTCCGTGTCGATGCCTTGCAGTACGGCGACCACATCGGTCTCGCCGCGGTCCATGTGCCAGGTGAAACCGAAGCTGCTACCGCTGCTGCCGATCATCTCCGCGAAGGTCGCGTAGGCCTGGCGCAGGTCGCTGCCTTGCTCGGAGCTCGTGGCTAGGGCAAAGCTGTCCACCATGGGCTGGACGAACTGATCCAGGTGCTCCTGTTGCAAGGAGGCGAGGATGGTGATCGCGTCATTCTCGTCCACGAAGGACTTCAAGTTTGCGAGGTCGGTCGCTTGGTTGCCGGGCACGGTGATGAAGCTGCTATCAGCGGCTAGATCCAAGTCGAAGCTCACGTCCAATTGACCCGCGCGCAGGTCCATGGCGATGCCGATGAAGCGCGTCTCTTCGAAGATGCGCAGGGTCTGATCCAGCTGGGAGCTCATCAGGGAGCTGGCCTCGGTGCCACCAGCGGTCATCTGCGGCATGGCCTTAGCCATGGCGAGGCCCTGTCGGATCTGGGTGCCGAAGCTCTGCATCAGGCCTTCCACGTGGATGCGGCAGCTGAGGGGCGACTCGGCTAGGCCGGCGCTGAGCAGGGCGCCGTGGGTGGCATTCGGCTTGTAGGACTCGTGCAGGCTGATGGCGACGGCGTTGCCCGAGGTCTTAGGCAGGGGCATGCCGGGTGCTCCTTGCAGCTTGGCTGCCAGGGACGCGGCATTCTTGACGGGCACCACGAAGGTGGGCACGGGTGTGTCGTCGATCCCCATTGAGAGGGCCAGGCCGACAGGCGCGTTCTGGCGTACCTGATCGCTGGCGATGCCGAAGGCATCTAGGCCATCCAGCACGCTATCGAGGGGCGGAATCGGCAGGTCGCCGAGGGCCTGGCTCAGCTCGGCTAGTAGCTCAGAGGCGCGTTCGAAGGAGTCCAGCTCGACCCATAGGAAGGCGTCGGCGGGCACCAAGCTGCGCATTTCGGCCAGGGGGGCCGATCCGGGGCGGCCGCTGGGGGCCTGCACGGCGGGAGCTTGGGGCTCAGGGGCCGGGCCAGCATCGGCCGGGGCGGCGGGCCCAACTTGGGGCGCCTGCCCGGATGCTGAATCCTGCTCCGGAGTGTTCGGAGATGCCTGCTGGGGGCTCCCCTCGGTGGTCGAAATGGTGCTGCTCAGCTCCTGATTTGGGCCGGTGGGCTCCACAGGGGTGCTGGCGGGGGTCTCTCCCTCATCAGCTCCGCAGGAGGCAAGGACGAATAGGGCGGCGAGCAGGAGGTTCTGGGGCGTACGCATCATGGTGGGGTGGGGTTGCCACGCGGGCTTCCGGGGTGATTGATCGAGCACCCGGAGGCCTGGACCTGAGGCCCTTGCGGATTCCTGAGCGCAGGCCGCGTACCCTCTGTGCGTCCCCGGCCCCGAATCCTTGTTCTCGATCCATGAAGCGCGCCCGCTCGATCCCCTTCCTCGCCCTCGCCTGTGTGCTTTTGCTGCCTCTGATCGGGGCACGCGGTACCACGCAGGAGCCCGCTGATTCGAGCACGGAATTGCAGCACCTAATCGTGCTGCACACCAACGATGTGCACGGCCAGGTGCTGCCCTTGCCGGCCACTTGGCTCAAGAATCGCGATCCGCTGCCGGACTCCGGCGGCATCGAGCGCATCGGCGCTTACGTGCGCAAGGTGCGCGCGGAGGCGGCGGCCAAAGGCGACACCGTGCTCTTCGTGGACGGCGGCGACTGGTTCCAGGGCACGCCCGAAGGACGCCTCGACGAGGGGCGCGCCTTCCTCGACGCCTTTCGCGAACTGGGGCACGACGCCTTGGCCGTGGGCAATCATGAGTTCGACTATGGGGTCGAGACCCTGCTCGCACACCTGGAAGCGGTCGAGCTCCCCGCACTGATGGCGAACGCTCGCCTGCCAAGCGGCGGTGCTCTCCCGGGCACGGCCGCCTACAAAATCGTCGAGCGCGGCGGCCTGCGTGTGGGCATCGTCGGCTTGCTCTCCACCTCGACACCGGCCATGAGCCATCCCACCACGCGCACCCTGCTGTGGACCTCGGCCGAGGAGGCTCTCAGCGATGCGCGCGAAGCCATGGGGGATGAGGTCGACTTCGTGCTTCCGATCACACACTTGGGCGTCAACTCCGATCGCCAGCTGGCCAAGGCGCATCCCGACCTGCCGCTGATCGTGGGCGGCCACAGTCACACGCTCTTGCACAAGGGCGTGACCGAGGGCACGACCTTGATCGTGCAATCCGGTTCCAAGGGACGCGGCGTGGGGCGCGTCGACCTGTGGATTGACCCGCTCACCAAGAAGGTGGTGCGTAAAACCGCGGAGGTGGTCAACCTCTACGACACACCCGTGCCGAGCGAGGCCGGTAAGGCCCTGGCGGAGAAGTGCGCTGCATTGCTCGAGCGCAGCGCCGCGCACATGGATGTGGTCGTCGGTACCTTCGGCGGCCCCCTCAGCCGCGGTCGCGACCCTTATCGCACCTCGCCTGCCGGAAACATCATCACCGACGTCATGCGCAAGCGCGCCGAGGCCGACGTGGCGATTCATAACCGCGGTGGAATCCGCGTGGACCTGGATGCAGGCGAAGCCACGCGCCGTGACCTCTTCCGCATCCTGCCCTTCGACAACCGCCTGATGATGATGACCCTCACGGGGGCGCAGATCGAAGCCCTCATGCGGCGCTCCATCGAAGGCCGCGGCCGCTCCGGCCTCGAGTTCAGCGGCATGCAGATTCACGTGCGCAAGGGATCTAAGGGACCCATCATCGAGCGCATCGACATCGGTGGCGAAGAACTGCACGCGGAGTTCTCCTATCGCGTGGTGACCAATGACTTCCTGGCCTCGGGCGGCGACGCGTACATCGAGCTCGCCTCCACGAACAAGCGTCAACTGGATCCGATCTTGCAGCGCGACTTGATGGAGCTCGCTCTCAAAGAGGCCGGCGGCACACTGACGCCTTCCACCGAGAACCGCTACACCATCGTGGAGTAGCGGCTAGCCAGCCCAAGACCTATGTCAACCCAACCCAACCTCGGCCCGGCCGAGCTCCTGCCCAACGGCAAGATCAGTTACGCATCCGGCGATGGTGTGGCCCTCGTGACCCTCACGAATGCGCCCGCCAATGGCTACAGCCACGAGATGATGCTGGACCTGGACCAGGCCATCCTGCGCGCGCGCTTCGACGAGAGCGTGCACGTGATCGTTCTGGCCGGCGCTGGTGAGAAGTTCTTCTGTGCGGGCGCCGACATCGGCGTGCTGCGCGAGATGACGCCCACCTACAAGTACGCCTTTTGCCTGCACGCCAACGAGACCATGCTGCGCCTTGAGCACACGCCCAAGCTCGTGATCGCGGCCCTCGGCGGGCACTGCGTGGGCGGGGGACTGGAGGTGGCCTTGGCCGCTGACATGCGCTTCGCCCAGCGCGGTTCCGGCAAGTGCGGTCTGCCCGAGGTGGCTCTGGGCGTCTTGCCTGGCACCGGCGGCACCCAGCGCTTGGCGCGTAAGATCGGCTCCTCCAAGGCCATCGACCTGATGACCAGCGGGCGCATGTTCGACTACGACGAGGCCGAGCGCATGGGCATCGTCGAGCGCTTGCTCGACGCGGATTCCGGCGAGGCCTTCCTGGAAAAGGTGCTCGAGATGGCTGGCAGCTACTGCCCGCCGCACAAGGCCGGGCTCTCCGTGGGCTTGATCAAGCGCGCGGTTCAAAGCGGCGCCGATCTGCCCTTGGAATCTGGCCTGGCTCTGGAGCGCGAATTACAGCAGCGCCTGTTCCAATCCGCCGACGCGCGCGAGGGCCTGGCCGCCTTCGAAGAGAAGCGCGCGCCGCAGTTCGAAGGACGCTAGACATGCGCGCCGTTCACATCACCGCCCACGGCGGCCCGGAAGTGCTCGAGCTGGTGGATCTGCCCGATCCCGAGCCGGGTCCGGGTGAAGTCTTGATCCGGGTGTTGGGCGTTTCGCTCAATCACTTGGACCTGTGGGTCCGGCGCGGCATGCCGGGCTTTCCCGTGGCCTTCCCGCGCATTCCTGGCTGTGACGCCACCGGCGAGATCGTGGCTCTTGGCGAGGGCGTGAACGGCCTGAGCGGTGGCCAAAAGGTCGTGCTCGAACCTGGCTACAACGCCGATCTCGAATCCGCGGAGGTGCTGCGTGGTGAGGATCACCGGGCTGCGGACTACGAGATCCGAGGCGAGCATTGCAACGGGTTCGACGCCGAGTTGGTGCTGCTTCCGGCGCGCTACTTGATGCCCTTGCCCGATGGGCTTGACCCTGTCCAGGCAGCCGCGGCGCCCTTGGTATTCCTGACCGCCTGGGGTGCCTTGATGGAGCGCGCCAAGCTGCGCGCCGGTGAAACTGCCCTGATCCTCGGCGCTGGTTCCGGCGTTGGATCCGCTGGCATCCAAATAGCCAAGCACGAGGGCGCGCGCGTGATCGCCACCGGCGGCGACGAGCGCAAGCGCGCCTTGGCTCTGGAGCTGGGCGCGGACGAGGTCGTGGATCATCGCGATCCCAACTGGGGCAAGCAAATTCGCGCGCTCACGGACGGCGCTGGCGTGGACGTGATCTTTGAACACATCGGCCCGGCTACCTGGGCCACGTCGCTCAAGGTGCTCGGGCGCAACGGCCGTCTGGTCACCTGCGGAGGAACTACGGGCCCGAAGGTGGACGTGATCCTGCCGCATCTCTTCATCAAGAATCAAACCTTGATGGGCAGCACCATGGGCCCGCGCAGTGCCCTGCCCACGATCTTTGAACGCCTCGCCGCGGGCACCTACAAGCCCGTCGTCGACCGCGTCATGGGTCTCTCCGAAGTGCGCGAAGCTCACCAACTGCTGGAGGACCGCGCCGTCGTCGGCAAGCTCGTCCTCGTCCCCGGTCAATAGCGGCTGGACCCCGAACACATGAACGCTAACGACATTCAAACCGCCGCCGTACTCGGCGCCGGAACCATGGGCCACGGCATCGCCCAGGTCCTCGCCCAGTGCGGCATCGAAACCCGACTCTTCGACGTGGCGGAAGCCGCGGTGGAGAACGGCCTAAGCAAGCTGCGCGCGAACCTGGATAAGGGCGTGGCGCGGGGCAAAGTCACGGAGGCCGAGCGCGACGCCGCGAACTCGCGCCTCTCCGGCACCACCGACATGGACGCCGCCCTGGCAGGCGTGCAGCTGGTGATCGAGGCCGTGCCCGAGCGCATGGACCTGAAGACTTCGATCTTCAAGAACCTGGGCGATCGCACGGGACCGGACGTGCTGCTAGCCACGAACACGTCCTCCCTGCCGATCACCGAGATCGCTGCCGCCGCTGCGCACCCCGAGCGCGTGGTCGGCATGCACTTCTTCAATCCGGTACACATCATGAAGCTGGTGGAAGTGGTGCGCGCCGGCAGCTCCTCCGAGGAGGCCGTGACCTGCGCCCTCGACCTGGCGCGACGCATGGGCAAGCAGCCCATCGATGTACGCGACGCACCGGGCTTCGCCTCGAGTCGCTTGGGCATCGCCATCGGCATGGAAGCCATCCGCATGCTGGAGGAGGGCGTCGCTAGCGCCGCCGACATCGACAAGGCCATGACCCTGGGTTACGGCTTCCCCATGGGGCCGCTCAAGCTCACCGACCTGGTGGGCCTCGACGTGCGCCTTTCCATCGCTGAATACCTGTCCGGTGCTCTCGGCGAGCGCTTCACTCCGCCCCAGTTGCTCAAGGACAAGGTCGCCCGCGGCGAGCTTGGCAAGAAGAGCGGCCAGGGCTTCTACGATTGGAACGAATAGGCCTCCCTGGCCCCGTAGTCCGCCCATGAGCAGCACTAACGATTTGAACAAGGCGCCTGAAGAGCCCCTAGAGCAGCCTGCGCCTGCCGGGCGTCCGAACACCCCGCTCTGGGTGCTGGGCGTCTCCATTGTGTTGCTTGTGCTCGTCTCCCAGCTGGGCGCCTTCGACAAGTTCGCTCCGAGCACCGAGCCGCCTGCCGATGAGTCGCGGATCGCGGCGGCTTTCCCGGGCTTCGCAGCGCCCATGAACTGGGAGCTCGACCACACCTTCAAGCTGCCCGACGGCATCGAAGGCTACGTTTACAAGGACCCGAACGCCGCCGAGCCCGCAGCCCTGCCCGAAGATCCGCCGACTCCTAAGCAGCCCGAGTCGGAGCCCTCCTCCAGCGGTAGCGGTGGAGGCCACGGCGGGCGCGGAGGTCACGGCCCGAAGGACAAGGAACTTTGGTCCCGCCTAGCGCTCGGTGCCGAGAACCAACCCCCGCGCCAGGTGGTCCTGATGTACCTACCAGCGAAGGTCGCGGAGGAGCAGCTGCGCAAGTGGTTCATCGAGCTGAAGTACAAGGACCTCGAACGCGTCAGTGAGAAGGGCGAGTCGATCCCCATAGACTCCGGCGGCTTCAACTGGTCCGGCTACTGGGCCTCGTTCGTGCGCGTGCGTCACCTGCGGCAAGTGGATAAGAAGCCCACCTTCCACGAGAGTATCCGCGTCAACCTGACCGTCGGCCAGCAAGCCTGGGTCGCGGTCCTGACCTGGGACGAGCGCCTACCCGCCAACGAATCCTGGGCCGAATCCGCCATAGACGGCTTCGCCCCGCAGGCAGCAGGCAGCGCGCAGTAGAGGGCCGCGGGGCGCTCGCATGACGACTCGCCCTAGGCGAGCGCGTCGTCGGCTACGTGGTAGTGGGGGTCTTCGATGACGTTGACCTCGACCAGCTTGCCCGCGCGCTTGAGGAGCTTGCGGCAGTCGGGGCTGAGGTGGCGCAGGTGCAGGGTCTTGCCGACCTTGAGGTAGCGGTCGGCCAGGGTGTCGATGGCTTCGATGGCGGAGTGGTCGGAGACCCGCGCGCGCTCGAACTCGATGATCACATCGTTCGGGTCGCCGTTCGGGTCGAAGAGGTCCCCGAAGCTCTGGGCTGAGCCGAAGAAGAGCGGGCCGCGCAGGGAGTAGACCTTCGTTCCGTCTTCCTGCGTGCTCGACACGGCGTGCATGACCTTGGCGTGCTTCCAGGCGAAGACCAGTGCGGAGACGATGACGCCCACGAGCACGGCCACGGCAAGGTCGGTCATGACCGTCACGGCGGAGACCAGCACCACCACAAAGACGTCCGTGGCGGGCACCTTATTCATGATGCCCAGGCTCGACCACTCGAAGGTGCCCAGCACGATCATGAACATGACGCCCACGAGTGCGGCAACGGGCACCATCTCGATGATGGGGGAGCCCACAAGCACGAAGCCCAGCAGCACAAGGGCGGCGGTGATTCCGGACAGCCGGCCGCGTCCGCCCGAGTTGATGTTGATCATGCTCTGGCCGATCATGGCGCAGCCACCCATGCCGCCGAACATGCCGCAGGCCACGTTGGCCGCGCCTTGGGCGACGCACTCCTTGTTGCCGCGACCGCGCGTCTCGGTGAGCTCGTCAATCAGGGTCAGGGTCAGCAGCGACTCGATCAGGCCAACAGCAGCGAGGATGATGCTGAAGGGCAGGATGATCCAGAGCGTCTCCAGGGTGAGCGGCACCATGGGCAGGGAGAAGACCGGCAGGCCGCCCTTGAGGGAGGCCGTGGGATCGCCGCTCATGGTGCGCACGTAGTCGACCACGCTGGGTGCGTTGAGGCCGAGCCCTGAAACCACAACGGTGATCACTGCGATGGCCACCAGGGAGGAGGGCAGCGCCTTCGTAAGCTTTGGCAGGAAGTGGATGATGGCCATAGTGGCCGCCACCAAGCCGAGCATGGTGTAGAGCGGAGTGCCGCTCATCCAGTGCATGACCCCGTCGGCCCCTTCGGTCTTGAACTGTCCCATCTGGGCCAGGAAGATCACGATGGCGAGGCCGTTAACGAAGCCCAGCATGACCGGGTGCGGCACCATGCGAATGAACTTGCCCAGGTGGAAAACCCCGGCCAGCACCTGCAGCACACCCATCAGTAGCACGGCTGCGAACATGTACTCGATGCCGTGTTCAGCCACGAGCGCCACGAGCACGATGGCGATGGCGCCTGTCGCTCCCGAGATCATGCCCGGACGCCCGCCGAAGATGGCGGTAATGATGCCCACCATGAAAGCAGCGTGCAGGCCCACAATCGGTGCTACTCCCGCCACAAAGGCAAAGGCCACGGCTTCAGGAACAAGGGCGAGGGCGACGGTCAGGCCGGAAAGCAGGTCAGCCTTGGGGCTAAACTTGGCTTTGGCAATGAGGTTAAACAGGGTGCTTCTCAGTTCAAACGGGGAGTTTCGAGCCCGGGAGAGTAGCGACCGGGCTTGCCGCCGCCCGATCTATCTGCGCGCAATTAGCACTCTGGCTGAATTCGAGCCACCGGCGGCACCGGGCGCCCTTGTCCTCAGCGTTCCGCTGCGCTCCAATCAATCCGATGGCGAGGGTCAACAAGACCCACCGAGAGGCTGAGCTTCGAGGACGAATGCCTGGTGCGGTTCCTGCCAGACGGCTCCGAAGCATGGCGCATGCCCGCTGAGAAGCTTGTCCTTCTTGGGGAGTTCACCAACGACTGCGCTCCGGCGGATGACTACTTCTTCCTGCTCGTCGACGGAGAGGGAGAGCACTTTACGGCCTCGTTCTATGGCAACGGTGATTGGAACTGGATGGAGGATCTAGGCACGTACCTGGACGGGGAGCACGTGGCGGGCCTGACTGGATCAGTAGACTTTGATAGCCGAGTCATCTGGCCGCCTGAACTCGAGGACAAGCCGCTCATAGATTTCATCTACGCGATAGGCACAACCCTTTGGCAGAGGATATGCCTGTGGTTCCTGCCGAGGTACGACATGGTCCTGACCGAAGATGTGCGGGAGTTCCTGGGGACGCCGGCCAAGCCTCAATAGGCGCTCATGGGTCTCCCGCTATAATGGGGGCTCGGATTGTTAGCGGTGAGGAAGTTGCTAGGCGATCGATGATGAACGACGAACAACGATGGAGCCACGCTTGGCAGCAGCTGGGTGCCTCGCCGAGGGGAGGGCTGCTTGCTTCTGTGCAAGCGGGCTACGCCGAAGAGCAGCGTGCCTACCACACGCTGCAGCATTTGGAGGAGTGCTTCGCTGCGCTGGAGCCTGCGGCGCATCTTGCGGAGCGCATTGCGGAGGTGGAGTTGGCGCTTTGGTTCCACGATGCGATCTATGAGACCAAGGGCTCCGGAAGCGAGGAGCAGAGTGCGCGCTGGGCAGAGAAGGAGTTGCTTGCCGGCGGTGCTTCCGCGGAGGTGGCGTCGCGGGTGGCGGGGCTTGTACTAGCTACCAAGCACGACGCTGTGCCGGAGGGCGCGGATGCGCAGCTCTTGGTGGATGTGGATCTCTCGATCCTTGGTGCTGATCCGGTGCGCTTTGATGAGTACGAGCAGCAGGTGCGCCGGGAATACGGCTGGGTGCCGGTCGTGCTCTTTCGGAGCAACCGAGCCAAACTCCTAGCGTCGCTCTTAGAGCGGCCAAGCCTCTACAGCACGAGTTGGTTCGCGGAGCGGCTCGAGCAGCGGGCGCGCAAGAACCTGGCACGCTCCTTGGCGCAGCTAACCTAAACTTGCCCGCTAGAGCTCAGCCCCTAGGGCAACACGATGAACTGCACGGCGTTGGAGAGCGCGCTGCCCTGGGAACTCTGCGGATCTCGCACCCAGGCTTGGGCGTAGGTGGTCGTGCCTATGGAGAGGGCGGGATCGCTGCCGCTTTGGAGCAGGTTGCCGAAGTCGAAGCTCAGGTTGCCGCCGCAGGCGCTGCCGGGGCCGGTGGCCTGAATGCCGACGCGAGTGGGCGAGCCGCTGACGCAGAGGCGGCCGATGGAGAGCGGCAGGTTGGCCGGTTGGAAGCCGTAGACGAAGAGGCCCACGGTGTTCGGGACCGTCTCCGTGGCCTTGAGCAGGAACGGTCCGCCCGAGAGGCTGGGCACACCGTTGGTTTGGATATCCACGGTGCAGCCCTGGCTGTGGACTTGACCTACGCAGTATTGGCCTTCGTAGCTCGGGCCGAGCAGGGTTAGCTGGTCGCGGACTTGGCCGTCGCTGTCCAGGAAGAGCAGGCTTAGGCGGCCTCCGTCCACATCGAGGACCGCCGAACCCAGCGTGTCATCCAAACGCACATAGCTGGTGGGGTGGGGATCTAGACCGGGCGCCGCTTCGCGGGTGGTGCCCGAGCTACCGGCTACCACATAGACCGCACCACGTTGATCCTTGTTGTAGGCGCCGTCCCCTTGCTCCTTGCCATCGCCCCCGTCCACGAGCATGGAAGGATGGAAGCTTGCCCCGTCGCCGTAGTGTCCGTCGATCAGGAAGGAGCGCTCGTAGACATGGCTGTGTCCGCTCAGCACCAGGTCCACGCCGGATGCCTCGAGCAACGGTAGGTAGTTGCTGCGGATGGCACCTGCGATGAGGTCAAAGTCCGAGTTGTGAGTTCCGTGGGTATAGGGCGGGTGATGCCAGAACGCGACGATCCAGTCCTGGGTCGTGGCGGCCAGGTCGGCCGCGAGCCAGGTGTACATGGGCGCCCCGAGGGCGAGCGAACTGCCGTAGGAGTCGAGGCACACGAAATGCACGTTGGCGTAGTCGAAGGAGTAGTACTGCTCCGTGCCCGATGCCAGGCCGCCAGCCTCGCCGGAGGTCGGGAGGCTGAACACCGTCTCGTAGGTGGGTACGCTCTTGTCGTGATTTCCGCGGGTGGCTAGCAGTGGGCTGGCGGCCAAGGTCTGCGGATAGGTGTCGAAGACCGCGTGCTGGTAGTCGTCCTGATCTCCATCGGGGTAGGCGTTGTCCCCGAGCATGAGCCATAGGTCGGGCGCGGCTCCACCCGAGAAGGCGTGCCACGCATCACGAACCGCGCGGGCGTCCTTGCTGGCCGTGCCAGAGTCGCCCAGAACCCAAGTGCGGAAGGCTGTGCGTGTACCCGCGAGCGGCGGCGTGCGGAAGCTCTGGTCGTTGGTCGCTGCGTGGGTGTCCTGGGTGCTGCCGATGGTGTACTCGTACTCGGTCCCAGGTTGAAGTCCGCTGATGAGCAGGTCGTGATCCGTGGTCAGTTGAGCATCGAAGACCGGCATGTTCGGCGGGCTGCCTGCGAGGCCGAAGCGCAGCAACGAATTGGTCGCTTGCGAGCTGCTCCAGCGCACGCGCATGGAGGTCGGCGTCGGGACCTGCAAGTAGGGGCCCCG
>JBLIOL010000023.1:0-28421 GCA_047639615.1 Planctomycetota bacterium
CCCTGCTCCGCCAGGGTGGCGGCCGCGGAGGCTCCTGCCAAACCGGTGCCGACCACCAGTACGGTGAACTTGCGTCGGTTGGAGGGGTTGACCAGCTTCAGGTCGAACTTGTGGTTGGTCCACTTGTCGGCCAGGTCGCCTCTCGGGATTTTTGCGTCCAATGCGCCTTGTCCTTTGTTGCTACTCATCCTTGGGCTCCGCCGGTGGCCAGAAGATAGATGGGGAAGGCCGCGAACCCGAGCGCCAGAAGGCCCGCGAGTCCAATTCCGACCGTGCGGATCAGGTCGTTGTACTTGGGGTGATTGGCGCCCAGGGTTTGCAGGGCGCTGGAGATGGCGTGCCGCAGGTGCACTCCAAGGGCAGCGATGCCAACCAGATAGATGAACGCACCGATGGGGCTGCCCAGTCGGTTTCGAACTCCAACGGCCAGGTCAGCCACGGACTGCGAGTCCATGGCCTTGGCGATGCGGAAGTCGATGATGTGGATCACCAGGAAGACGCCGATGATCAGGCCGGTGATGAGCATCGTGCGCGAAGCAAAGGTGCTCTTGCCGTGGGTGCCGCGCATCTGATAGCGACTATCCCGGGCCTGGCGGTTCTCCTGGCTGGTGCGCAGGGCTAAGCCCATGTGCACCATGAAGAGCACCAGCAAGCCGACCTCGGCAACCATCAGTAGGGGACCTAGGTCCTCCAGCTTCTGGGCGTACTCATTGAAGGCATCGTTGCCTGCAAACAGGGTCAGGTTGCCCAGTAGGTGAGCTACTAGGAAACCGACCAGGGATAGGCCCGTGAGGGCCATCAGCGACTTCTTGCCGATGGACGAGGACAGGAAACGTCCTAACCAACTCAACATGCTCTCCGCCTTTCGAAGGTGTGCGACCGCGCGCGGGGCGTATGGGGGGGGACTGAGTGGGGGACAAGCGTCCCCTGGGAGGCAGCAAGCTACCGTTCCGCCACCGCAATCCACAACGCAAGGCCCCCATTTCGGTGGCATCCAGCCGGATTCTTCCCTGGGAACTCGGGTCCAGGTGCTTCGGCGGCTAGCATCTGCCTGCTATGTGCCCCCCCGTGTCCGCGTGTCGGTTTCTGGTCATCCGCCACGGTGACGTTGTTCCCCCGCGGGGCGGTCCTGTCTATGGCGACCTCGATGTGCCCCTGTCGGAGCTGGGCCTGCGCCAGTCGGCTGCGGCTGCGGAGCGTATTGCCGAGCGCCAGATCGATGCGATCTACTCCTCAGACTTGGCTCGTGCAGTCCATTTAGCTGAGTGCGTAAGCGCCACCCGACCCAAAACCCCGATCGGCGTCGACACGCGCCTGCGGGAGATCCACCGCGGGCATTGGGCTGGCCTGCCTGTGGCTGAAATCGAGGCCCGTTGGCCCGGTGAATGGGATCGATACTGCGCCAGTAAGAACCTGCTGGCGCCACCCGGCGGTGAGTCCGTTGCCGCCCAGGCCTTTCGGGTTGGTGCAGCCCTTGACGAACTTGCAAGCCGCTATGCCGGACTGACCGTAGCGATATGTGCACACCTGTGGGTTCTGCGCATCGCCACTGTGATCGCCCGGAGCGAGTCTTTGGAGCAGGTCATCCAGCACGAGTACGACAAGTGCGCCCAGATCGAGCTCGACTGGGTTGGCGCACACCGGCAAGTGAGCTGGATCGGTTCGCTCGGCAGCCCGGAGCTCTAGCCATCCAAAGGCCCGGCTGGAAGGTTGTGTGTGTGCTTTGCGGGGCTCTGGGACTCTCGGCAGGCTTCTGCGCTGGGGTGTTCACCAGGAATACGGAGCTGGGCCGCTACTTCCTAGATTGGCTCCCGGGTGATGTGGCGGAGAGCCGCCTGCGAGGGGACTCGGTCATCGGGGCGCTGGAGGGATTCAAGGGCGCCCACGGTGCCTATCCCGTTGGGCTCTATGAGCTCGTACCCGACTTCTTGGCATCGATCCCGTGGCCACGGGCCGGTAAGGGCTGCTGGAGCTACGAAACCGACCGTGCTGGGAGCCGATACACCCTGTCATTCGGGCTCGGCGCGAACATGTACCCGGTTTGCAGCTACACATCTGAAGGCAGGGCCTGGTGGGAAGACTCCTAACTCGGGCGGCTAACTCGGGCGGCTAACTCGGGCGGCGCTTGAACAGGGTGCGCCAGATGGCTTGGGCTACCTGTTTGCCGTCTTGATTGATGACCCGGATCTGCCAGCGAACCTGGCCGCGCTTGGGGCGTGGTTCAGCGTCCTTGTCGATGACTTCCAGCTCGACGCCGATGGTGTCGCCGGCGCGCACTGGCTTGTCCCATTGGATCTCCATCCCGGCCAGGGCCACCAGGGTGCCATGGAAGACACCGGTCTGGACGGCCAGCCCGGAGGCCATGGACATGACAAGCATGCCGTGGGCGACGCGGCCACGCATGGGGCTGGCCTTTGCGTGTAGTTCGTCGATGTGGATCGGGTTGAAGTCCCCGGAGAGCCCAGCGAAGGCCTGGATATCGGCCTCGGTGAGTGTTCGGCGCGTGGTGCGCACCTGATGGTTGGGTTTCAGATCCTCAAACCACAGGCCGTGCATATCGGGCAGCCACGGATCAGCGCGCGTCGTGTCGGAGCTCATGTCCGCAGGGTAACGCCACGTTCACCCTAGCGGAATGCTACATAACATACATTATCCGACGGAGTACAGGAGCTTGGGGCCGCCCAGTGCAGATAACGGGCGAGTCCCGGGCCTTGAGCGCCGATACCCATAGGGACACCAAGACTCTGCACCGCACACCATGTTCCAGCGCGTTATCCCTGCCCTCATCCTCGTCCTCCTCCTGCTCTTCGGATCTAGTTGCATGGGGACCAACTCAGCTTGGTCCACCAGCACACGTGCCGACGTGAGCACGATGCAGATGCACCCCGGTGAGTATGTTCCTGACCTCCCCATCAACTCTGCGCCCTTCGCGAAGGTTCAGGCAAGTTGGAAACAGACCGTCGACCAGCCCTACGTCTATCTGGAGCACCACGGGAGTTACACCAGGACGGGGTCACTGATCCCTACCCTCCAGCGCGAGCTGATGGCCCAGGGTCTCGAAGCCTCAGGCCCGCCCTTCGCGCTCTACTACGACGACCCCGCCGACACCGCCGTCGGGGATCTTGTCAGCCGCGCGTGTTTCCCCATTTCCGCTGCGCGCTCGCCGCTCTCGCCCTTGCGCTACGACATGCTCCGCAGCGTGACCGTGGCCTATGCCTTCGTCTCAGGCGCATATCCGGATGCGCCGCGGGTCTACCCGGGCATCTACGCCTTCATGAAGAAGATGCACTGGGTCGATAACGGTCCGATCCGGGAGGTGTACCTGGTTGCCCCCCAGCCCGGTGTGAGCATGAACGAGCTAATCTGTGAAGTGCAGATTCCGTCAGCTCCGGAACAGCACTAGCAGGCCGCTGTTTTTTAAGCGGGCTGCTAGCTCTGCAGTAGCAGCGCCGCTTCCGGCGGATAGACACAGAAAACGCGCGTGCTGCCATCCAAGGCAATGCGTGCGCGCAAGCGGTCGGCACTCTGCAGGCCCCTACACAGGTCGGCATCCAACTCGACCGCTGTTTCGTTGCCCTTGCGACTGGCGAGGGTCACTTCGGCTCCGTTGACGGCGCGAACTTCGTAGAGCTCACCGCTGTCTTCGTCGTTGGCGGATGCTGGTTGAACGGAGTCTCGCAGAGCGATGATGCGTGGCAGGTTCCCACGCAAGGTGCCGAGGTGTTCCCGAAAGGTGTTGGCCAAGGGCATCTCGTGGGCGTCCTGTGCCCAGGCACAGAAAGCGTCCAGCGCATTCAGTGCCGCGGTCACTTCCGCGGGCTTGCGCAGGCGACCTTGCTCGGGCAACCAAAAGGTTGTGAAGCGCAGCAGAGCCAGATGGTCCAATTCCTCGAATACGCCAATGCTTTGGCCAAAACGGGCCAATTCGGCCAATGCGCTCGCGTGTGCGCTGGCCTCCGGGTCCCCGCCTGATTTGAGTTCCCAGCGGAACTCGGCGATCATGGCATCGATCACACCGGGAAAGTCCAGCGCGTCACCGGGGTCCTCGTCGGGATCTTCCTCGCCCAGTTCGAGCTCCTCTTCCAGGGCATTGAAGAGCTCTTCGATGTCCTGCCCAGCCGCGCGTCCTGCGGCGAAGGCATTCACCGCGGACTCGCGTGCTACGTCCGGATCGCCGTCCGGGTCATTCTTTTCTTCTGCCGTCTTGGGCACGGCCTCGGGGCGCGGGCCTAGGCCCGCCCACGCGTGGGTTAGCGCTGTACGTGCGGCTGCTAGGTCCACGTTTGTATCGAAGGCAAGCTCATCGAGGATCTCGCCGAGCATGTCTTGGCCGCCGTGGGATAAGCGGTCGGAGTCGAAGGCCGTTTGTCCAAGTTGCCGGATATAGCCCTCGGCAATCTCGGGCAGTACGCCTGCGTCCACCAGCATCTGGCGCGCGTCCTTCACCGGCTCTTCCGGAGTGGCGATACTTCCAGCGCCCCAGAACATGATCTCCAAGTCAGGCGCACTCAGGTGCCGGATGTTCTGCCCGCCGGCTTCCCGCAGGCGATTGAGGTCGGCCTCGAGTGCCTTGATCAGCGTGGGGTTTTGGAACAGCGCGGCCGAGCGGCTGGAGTGATGCACGCCGCCGCCAAGCGGGAACAAACGGCCGACCATCAGGTCGCCCTTATTGAGGCCGATGCTGCCCTTGGGTTCAGCTAGGGCGAAGTCGCCGAAGCCGGCCATGTCCCGCAACCAAGCGCCGGCGCCGGGACGCACGTCCCCCACCTCGAATACACCGGTGAAGGAGGACTGCAAGGCGTGTTCGAGGTCCTCGAGTGAATCCACCTCTGCCGACGGGCACTCCAGGCGCCAGGCAATCAGCAGCTTGTCAACGGGCGTGCCCAGCAGGCTGGCGCTGTGCCGCTCGAGCACAAACCACTCCATGAAGCGCCGTTGCGCCAGCGCATCGGCACCGGAACGCTCCTGGCTGGCGCCGAAGAACTGCTGCTTGCTCTCGTTCCACTGCTCCACCAAAGCGGGGTCAGCGTGAATCAGTCGGACGAAGCGTTCGAGGGCCTTTTCGAGGCTGAATTCGGGATCCTGCATAACTTAGCCCCCAAGCTAGCCCACGGTTGGGTCTCGCTTGTGACCTGCTTGCAGATTCCATGGGAAGCAACCACATTGCTTTGGTTGGATAGGGGCACACACCTGAAAGATGCTGGATGGAAATCCCAAGCTAGAGGTGCGGAAACCATCCCTAGGACCCCCATGAATCCCATCGAAGCTGCCCCCAAATTCTGGCACGCCCTGCGTGACCTGGCCTGGGTCGACCAACTCGGCCTCGGCCTCTTGGCCCTATTCCTGGTACTAGGCTTCTGGCGCGGTCTCTGGTGGCAGATCATTCGCTTGGCTGGTGTGGGCGCCGCGGTGCTTCTCGCCCGCAGCCTGACTCCTGACATGGCTCCGGAGGTGGAAATCCACACGAACCTGTCCTCGGCTGCGGCCCACGGCCTGGTTTGGTTTGTGCTCTTCACGTCGGGTTTGATTCTGGCTAGCGTGGCCGGGCTCATGGGCAAGCGCGCCTTGGACGCCCTGGCTCTTGGCTGGGTAGATCGCTTTGGTGGCGCCCTCGCGGGTGGATTGACGGGCATGATCCTGCACGGCGCGGTTCTGCTGGTCTTCACCAGCCTGGGAACTACCGACTGGAGCGCGAATGCCCTGGGTGGGACTCGCAGTCAGCGCTTGCTCAACGTGGTCACCAACCGCTGGCCGATCCTGGTGGATGCCAAGGTCTCGAACAAAATCGTTGGTCCCTGGGCCAAGAAGCTGGGCCTGGAGCGCCCGGAAGGCTCGGATCCTTCCACCCTGCCCTTGCCGCAGGAAGCCCGCGACACGGACCTGCGCAATTTTAGCGATCGCTAGTTAGTCGTCGTCCGCGCGCACGCCTTGGAACCAAGGGCCGCAGTGCTCGCGTAGTTTTGGAGCTAGGGCGCCCTGGACGGTGAGCACCTTCGCGGAGCAGCCGCTGCAGTTACCGAGCGCGCGCAGGATGACCCAGCCGTCTTCCTGCACACGCACTAAGCGCATATCGCCGGCGTCTGCGCGGAAGGCTGGGCGTAGGTTGTCGAGCACATACTGCACGGCCGCAATGCGCTCCGGGTCACCCTCCGGCGGGAGCACAGGCTTGGGTCCGAGAACGGCCCACATGCGCCGCCACAGCCCGCGCAGGCTCATGCCTGACGGAACCAGTCGGCCGGGAGCTCGAAGGTGGCTCGGGTTTCGCTGCCGGTCCCTAGGCGTAGGCCGCAGGTCTGGCGCTCGAAGGCCATGGCTAGTTGCTCCATATCATCCGCGTGCGGGCGCGGCACATCCAGCAGCCAAGGGCCGCCCGGACCCGCTTGCTGCAGGCTCCAGGACTGGTCGGAGCTGCCGTCGGAAGCTCCGGCCAAGAGGATGCGGCACACGGCCCAAGCCGCTTGCCAGCCATCGAGGGCCGCAGGATCCTGATCCGGAAGCGGGCTTTGGGGAGCTCCCAATTGGCCCCCTTCCCGGCGTAGGGCTTCTCCCAGCAACTCCACCATCCACTCGAGGCCGCGCGGTTCGCGCCTGGAGAGCAGCAGGTCGTCGCCCTGGACGCTTCCGAGCACACCCAGGGCATAGCCCATGTGGGTCGAGTGCATCCCAGCCCGGGAGAGGTCCTCACCGCGGCCAGCCACCATATCGAGGGCGTCCTGGTCGCCCATGGCGAGCATGGCATTCAGTCCGGTCAGCAGCTGGGTGGCATTCCCCAGGCGATGGATCACTGCAGGCATGAGCAGCGCCACGAGCGGGTCGAGTTCGCGCTGACTATTCGGGTCGCTGTTGGCGACTCCTGATTCCACGGGAGCACTCATGGGAAGCTCTTGCATGGGGTGGTGCCGGAGGAGGGACTTGAACCCTCACATCCTTGCGGATAATGGATTTTGAATCCATCGCGTCTACCGATTCCGCCACTCCGGCTGAGCGCTCATTCTGCCGTGTGGAGGTCGGTTGCTGCAAGCACTGCCTGCAACCCTCGTACGACTCCTTGTGCATCCCGCGCAAATCGCAGGCTGTGAAGCAGGCCAGATCCATAGGCCGAGCGGTCCGCGACGCGGTGCTCCAAGCTCAAGACCTCGCCGGGACCGCCCAGGTAGATGCGCTGCTCGGCGTGAAGGCCCTCTATCCGCAGGGACTGGATCGGGATCTCTTCAGTGGGCACGCCGAGCGCCTTGGCCAGCACTTCGGCGGCCTGGATGGCGCTGCCCGAGGGTGCGTCGAGCTTGCGCGGGTGATGGGCTTCGATGATGGAGACGGATCGCAGCACGCGGGCGGCTTCGGCGGCGAGTTTCTGCTGCAGCCAGGATCCCATGCTGAAGTTGGGGATGACGCAGCCGCCCAGCTGTAGCTTGCGGGCCAACCGATCCAGCTCGGCCGTCTGACCCTCGTCCACTCCGCTGGTCCCGATAACGATGCGCAGGCCAGCCTGCAGTAAGCGCCGGCCATGCTCGAAGCCCAGCCCGGCGCGGGTTAAGTCCAGGGCGACCTGGGCCTCGGCCTCGAGCACGCTCGCTTCCAGATCGTCCTCGGAACGCACCTGGCAAACCACCTGCAGGTCGCCTGCCTGGGCGATGAGTTCCACGGCGAAGGCTCCCATGGCTCCAGCGGCTCCCACCACGGCAATACGAAGCGGGCTCGTCACAGCACCGGCTCCCCCATGCCGAGCTCCACTAAGTGGCGCACGAAAGCCGCCGGCGCGAGTTCGACCCCAGGGGTGAACTGGGCTTGGGTGAAGAGCACCGTGGCCGCGGACATGCCGGGCAGGGTGTTGACCTCGATCAGGTGCAGCTCATCCGTCGACAGGTCGTAGATGGCATCGATGCGCGCGTAGCCGTCCAGGTCCAATGCGTTGGCCAGAGCGGAGAGTCGTTCGCGCACGCGTATCACAGCACCCTCATCCAGTTCCGGCGGCGGCGTGAGGTTGGTGCCCATGCCCTTGCAGAACTTCTCTTCCACGGTCAGGAAACCCTGACTGGAGGGCGTCCCCGAAGGCCAGAGAGCATGCATGTCGCCGGCGCGACCCAGTACGCCGCAGGTCAGCTCGATGCGGTTTGGCGGGCCCATGTGTCCGGCGGGATCGGCGAGCAGTTCTTCGAGCAGGAGCACACTGGGTGGTAGCGGTGGCATCTCGAGCAACAATCCGGCGGCGCGATTTTCGTCCGGGCCGTAGAGCAGGTCGAGGGGCACGCGCTCTAGGCCGGCCAGCATGGCGAGCAGGTAGACCGCAACTTCAGCGCCATTGCCGCGCGAGACCAAAACGCCGCTGGAGCAACCATCGCAGAGGGGTTTGATCACCAAGCCATGGGGCGAATGTAGCTCTGCGCGCCAGCTGTCGGCGAGTGCGCTTACGGCCGTTTGCATGGCTGAGCCGATGGGGTTATCGAGGGCCACGGCGAGACCGTGCTCCTTTGCGGCGCTGCACAGAGTAGCTAGGGATTCGCTGCCGAGCTCCTGTTCGAGATCGTGGCGCAGGCTGGCCATGGGCAGCTGCACTTGACGGCCCGGGGTCAAGCCCGGGATCGCAGCCTCACGGGCGCGCGTCCCCGTGGCGAACTTGTCCATGCAGAGTCGCGATGCCTCTGCGCCGGAGCCATTGAAGCGTGTGCCGATGGTGCGCAGCTGTTCCTGGATCGTGCCGTCCTCCCCCATCCCGCCGTGCAAGGCCAAGAAGACAAAGTCGGCGGCGCGCGCCACCTGTTCGAGGTCCAAGGCCATGGGCGCAGGATTCTCCACCGTGCGTAGGGCGCAGAGTTCGGCGCTCACGTGACGCCACTCTTCGAGTGCGCTAGCCACGGCACGCTGGCTGGGAGCGGGGTCGGCGATACCAGCCTCGATCTCCTCCACCGTGTGTTGTAAGGAGAGCATGTGCGGAACGTGCCAGGCTGCGCCTGAGCGGTCGATGAAGATGCGTTGCACGCGGTCGCGGCCCAGGGACTCGAGCTTGTGCAGCACGTTGATCCAGCTCATGCGCGACACGTGGCGCTCGGAGCTGGTGCCGCCGCCAACCACGGCGATCTGCAGGCCGTCTGAGGTCTCGCGCTGTCTCCAGTCGATGCGCAGGCCTTCCTTGCCAGCGGCGCGGGAGAGCAGCAGCCGTGAAGCGCCGCGCGCATCCAGGCCAAACTGGCTGGCCTGCTGGAACAGGAAGGAATCCATGCCGAAGCCAGGCGCTCCGTTTAGGTCGCTCCACAGGATGCGTCCGTCTTCGCAGAGGAAGCCGTCGAAGCGTGCCCAGTCCTGCAGCTCGAGGTCCGTGAAGAGCTGCGCCGCTTGTTCGCGGATGATGGCCAGGCGTTCGTCATCAAAACGCGCGGGCGTGTGGTGCCGGACTCCGTAGCCCGGCATGTACTTGGCTAGACGCGAATAGAGACGGTCGCCTTCGATGCCGCCCCAGTTGTCCTGTAGCTCGACCTCGGTGGGCCAGAGCGGGAGTACGCGTCCGTCCAGGTCCTGCAGCAGGATCAGCGAGAACTCAGTGCCGCGGATGCGCTCTTCCACGAGCACCTCCGGACCGTGCTCCCGCGCAGCAGCGATGGCTTGGACGAGGCCCGCCGCCCCCACCAGGGAGACGCCGTCGGAGGAACCGCCGGCGTTGGGTTTGACCACCACCCGTGCGTCCGGGCTTCCGCCTACCTCCCCCACCAGGCCCGCAGGGTCTAGTGCTTCGGAGTCCGCAGGGCCGAGGAGCCGGCGCCGCACCGTGGGCAGGCCTAGTTGTTCCAGTCGCGCGAGGGTGGCGTGTTTGTCCAGGGTCAGAGCAAGGCCGGCGGCTGGTGAGCCGAGCAGCGCACTGCGTCCCATGGCAGCGAGCTCAGCCGCCAACGCGCCGTCTTCGCCGTAGGCTCCGTGCACGAGGGAGCACAACACATGCGCATGCTCGACCAATTGGCGGCACTGCTCGGGGTCCAGTGGCAGCAGCGCCCGCTCCCCCGCGCGCCGATAATCATCGACGGTGTTCGAGTAGACCCACCCCGGCTGCAGGCGGAACCATTGGCCCGGACCTTCCACGTGCACGAGTTCGAGGTTCTCAGCGCCTAGGTCCGGATGCAGGGCGTCGTAGAAGGTGCGCGCGCTATCCAGCGAGATGTCGCGCTCCGCTGAGGGACCTCCCAGGAAGATCACAGCGCGCACCTCTTCAGGCCGCAGCGTCTCGGCGTTCGGGCTCACGCGTAGTGGTGTCCGCCGGCTAGATCCTTGGGGGCTACTCGAGCGCGACTGGCGAACTCCTCGGCGTCTTCGGCGAAGGTCGGGGCGACTTCGATCGCGCTCTGGCCTTCCACTTCCGGTGGCGCGTGAGCGCCGGGGGTGGATGCGATCCAGTCAGCAAACATGCTGACAAGATCTGCACGACAGCTGGCGGGCGAGTCCTGGCCTTCGGCGTTCTTGACCGGGCTGAATTCCTTGGCGCGCTCGACCTCGAGGGTCACGCTGTTCTTAGCCACATGCAGCGCATCGAAGACGAAGGTCTCGAACTTCACGCCGTCGATTTTGGTGGGCTGTCCCTGTGCGTCGATGCTGGCCATGGACTTACGTGCCAGGTGCCAGGGCAGGTCGAGGCCGTCGGCCGTTAGGCGCTCCACGAAGCTGCGCTCGATGGCGTGCTTGGCGATGTTGCCGGCGTTGAAAACCAGCCGCCCCTGTCTATCGGTCGCGTCGCGCAACTCGGCAGGTAGGTCCGAGTACTCGATGCAACCGAGAACGCCGTCGGCGAGTCCGAGTACGCCCACTTTTTCGCCGGGGTCGCGCTTGGGGACTACCTTGCTCGACATGTCGGCGCCGGCCTGGGCGTGTAGGCCGAGGAAGAGCGGGTCCGCAGGGCGTGCCAAGGGGTTGTCCACTTGGAAGTAGCTGAAGGTCTCGATGCCGCGCGCGGCAGCGTCAGCCAGAGCGCCGGAGTTGTGCAGGGCTTCCAGCGTTCCGCCGTGGCCGTTGGGCGCAAGGAATAGGTCGGAGGGCGAGGCCAGGATTACGCGGCCTTGCAAATCGAGCGCGGGCAGCATGGCTTGCGTGAAGAACATGACCGAGTCGGCGCCCAGGCCGAAGTCGTCGTTGCGCTCGAAGAAGGCACGTGTGGCGGCATCATTGGCTTGGCTGGTCATCACGTACCAGCGCACGGCGCTTCCGTGGCGCTTGCTGGCTGCAGCTAAGCGTGCGGCGTGCCAAGCAAAGAGCGATGCGCCGGTCAGCGGGCCTACCGGGAACTCGCCCTTGGGGCCGTCGTAGCCCAGGCGTGAGCCTTGACCACCGGCCACGAGTACATAGCCAACCTTGCCGGCGGCTAGACGCTCTGCACCTAGGGCGCGGGCTGCCTCGGCACTGGCCAACTGCTCCGCATCGCGCTCCAGGGGGAAGACCGGCGCGGGCTCGAAGGAGCTTGGTGTAGCAGGCGCTGCGTCCTCACGCACGAGCTTGCCGAGGGCTTGGATCTGCTCGAGATCCTGCTGGGCGAGTTGCCCAAGCAAACCGGCGCGCTGGCCGTCGCTCAGTTGCTCCCAGAAGGCGAAAACGTGGCCCTGGCCGGCGGCTCGCCAACTCTCGATCAATTGCTTGGCCCCTTGGGCCTCTTGCTTCGGCGTTTCGTGCATGGCAAACGCCAGTCTACGAAGCTGGTAGTGCTATTCCACCTGCAGGAGGACCTTCAGGACCCCACGTTGGGAAGCATGCTCGAGGGCCTCGGCCGCATGATCGAGCGGGTAGCGCGCATGCACCAGCGGGCTGACGTCGATCTGGCCCGCGGCCAGGGCAGCCAGGGCAGGCTCGAAGCGACCACAGCGGGAACCGATCAGCTGGATCTCGTCCACCACCAAGGGCGCAAGGTCCAAGCTCACGGGCTTGGACGAGGTCGTCTTGAGTACCACACGGCCGCGTGGTCGTGCGTAGCTGATGGCTGTGCCTACGAGTTCGGGGTGGCCGGTGGCTTCGACCACGACGTCGTAGGTGCCTGGTTCGGGCGCGCTGACGAAGGCGCCCAGGCCCGGAATCCAATCGGCCCGTTCCGGGTGGCGGCCACAGAGATCGAGCTCAGCGCCCGCCTTGGCCAGCACCATGGCGCAGAGTAGACCTAGCTTGCCATCGCCTAGCACTAGGGCGCGCTGCCCGGCCACATCGGGCAGGGCTTCCAGCAGCGCAAATCCGGCGGCCAGAGGTTCCGTAAAGCTGGCGGCCTCGTCGCTAACGGAATCCGGCACCGCTAGTAGATTGCCATGGGGCAGGCGGAGCTCTTCTGAGAAGGCACCAGGTCGACCGAGGATGCCCAGCACGCTGCGTGTCTGGCAATGGCGCGCGTCGAGTCCTGCGGGGTCTTGACCCAGGCAGCGCGCACAGCTGCCACAGGCTGCGTTGATCTCCCCCACTACGCGCTTGCCGGCGAGCGGACCGTCGAGGGCGCGGCCCACAAACTCGTGGCCGGGGACGCCCTTGAAGCCCATGTATCCCTGGGCCAGCGCTAGGTCCGTGGCGCACACGCCGGCGACACTCACGGCCACCCGGGTTTCTCCATCCAACGGCTCGGGCCGCGGCAGGTGATCCACCACCGCGGCCCGTCCGTGCTCTAGCCAAAGGCCGCGCACGTGCTTGGTTCGTGAAGCCTAGGCTTCAGCCGTTTCTTTCTGGAGCGCCCCAAGCAGGGTCTCCATGAGGTGCACGAGAGCGTCCACGCGCTTCTCTAAGACAATCTGGCGATGGACCATCTTCTCAACTACCGGTGGGAGGACAGCCTCGCGCACATAGTTGTTGACCATGTTGATGATCTCGACGCGATTGGCGTCCGGCAACTTGTGAAAGTGGTAGTGGAACTTCTCTTCCAGAATTTCCTCGGTGACATCCATACACTCCGAGGTGATCTCGGCGGCGCTCTTCGCGTCGTGCTTCGTCTTGAACACCTCGCGCTTGTACTGGTGCAAGAGGCTTTGGAAGTCTTGGGGCATAGAGGCTCCTAGTTAGGGTTTGGGAAGGTCAACAAACACATCTTAGCACCCAATCCAGATTCTCACTTACTCCAAATCTTGGAGCCCCAAAGCAAGCCACGGGGCCTACGCACCCCTGTTGGAGCCCGTCGCGCATAGCCAAGTTCGCGAGCCACGCGCCCTAATCCGCGCTGCTGCGTTGCACTAAACCCAGGGTAGCTACGCTAACGCGGGTCTCGGGGCGCCTTGCCTCGCGTGACATGGCGCATGCCTCGCAAACTCAGCTATGCGCGACAGGCTCTTAGGGCCAAAGTGCTTACTCGGGCTTGCCCACTAGTACGGACACGTTGTGGCCGCCGAAGCCGAGGCTATTGCAAAGCGCATTGCGCACTGCCATTTCCCGGGCATCACCAGCGACGTAGTCCAGGTCGCAGGCCGGATCGGGCGTGCTGTAGTTGCGGGTGGGGTGCACTTTGCCGCTGTGCACGGCTAGGGCGGTGTAGATCAACTCGACCGCGGTGGCTGCGCCGAGCAGGTGGCCGATCATGGACTTGGTGGAAGACACAGCCAACTTGCTGGCGTGATTACCGAACACGCGCTTGATCGAGGTGGTCTCGATCGAGTCGTTGTAGGCCGTGCTCGTGCCGTGCGCGTTCACGTACTGAACATCGTCGGTGTTTACTTTTCCGTGGGTCAAGGCCTGCTCATACGCGCGGGCGGGGCCGCGTCCGTCTTCTTTGGGGGCCGTGATGTGGAAAGCATCGTCGGTCGATCCGTAGCCCTTGACCTCGGCGTAGATGCGCGCGCCACGCGCTTTGGCCCGTTCGTATTCCTCGAATACGAGCATGCCAGCGCCCTCCCCCATCACGAAACCGTCGCGGTCCTTATCGAAGGGGCGCGAGGCCCCTGCGGGATCGTCGTTGCGCGTGGAGAGTGCCTTGGCGGAGCCGAAGCCAGCCAGGGACAACTTGGTGATCGCAGATTCCGCACCACCGGTGATGACCAAATCGCATTCATCCCACTGGATGGCGCGCCAGGCCATGCCGATGGCGTGACCCGAGGAAGCGCATGCGCTCGAGGTGGTGAAGGCCGTTCCCATCAGGCCGTGACGGATCGCCACCTGACCGCTCACGGCGTTGGCCATGATGCGCGGGATGAAGTGCGGGCTGACGCGACGAGGGCCGCGCGCCTGCATGACCTCTTGCTGTTCGAGGATACCGGTGATGCCACCGATGCCCGTAGCGACGATCGTGCCGAAGCGTTCACGCTGCTCCTCGGGCAAGTTTTTGACGTCCTCCAAACCAGCGTCTCGGAAGGCTTCGTCCGAAGCCATCAGAGCCCACATGGTGAAGGGGTCCAGCTTGCGCATATCTGGGCCTGCGAATCCCGCAGTAGCGGCATCCCAGTCCTTGATCTGCGCAGCGATCGTTGTGCTGAGACCCTCAGTGTCTAGACGTACTATCTGCTCGACTCCATTCTCTCCAGCAAGGATGCGGGGGAAACTGGACTCTACGTTCCGACCTAAGGCATTAACGGTACCCAGGCCGGTGATGACGACACGGCGCATGACGGCTCTTCTAGGAGACTATGGGGCTTTGGACAAGCGGCGATCCAGGCATCGCAAGGCGATAGCCTAGGCCGCCGTTGTCCGATCTATAGCTTCGAGTTGATGAAGTCGACGGCTGATCCGATGGTCTGGATCTTCTCCGCATCCTCATCGGGGATGGAGATTTCAAACTCGTCTTCAAATTCCATGACCAGCTCGACGGTGTCGAGAGAGTCGGCACCGAGATCGTTGATGAAGGAAGTTTCCCTCGTGATCTTGTCGGCTGTGCGGTTCATCTGATCGCAAACGATCTTGACTACGCGCTCTTCAATGGTGGGGTTGGACACCGCGGGGTTCTCCGTGGAAACTATTGGGTTGATTGGGACAGCCCTGATCCAGGATCGCTTGATCCTGAGGGTGGCGTGACCCGGCGTTGCAGACTCCCCTATTCTCGAAGGAGTCAGCACCCGAGTCAAAGGCCCAGCCCTAAAGACATGTGTCTTAGTGACACTTGCTCTAGAGGCTAAGCCCGCCGTCGATGATCAGAGTTTGCCCAGTGATGTAGCCGCCGGAGGGTCCGACGAGGAAGTCTACGGCCGCCGCAATCTCCTGAGCCGCACCGATGCGGGCCAGGGGAATGGACCCCAAGAGGCTCTCACGAGCCTTGGGGTCAAGCGCAGCGGTCATATCGGTTTCGATAAAGCCCGGAGCAATAGCGTTGACACGTACGCCACGCCCACACAGCTCCTTGGCAGCGGAACGGGTCAAGCCGATTACACCGGCCTTGGAGGCGGCATAGTTGGCCTGACCGGCGTTCCCGGTCACCCCCACGACGGAGGAGATGTTCACAACGCAGCCGGCGCTCTTCATCAGCGGCCGGGTGGCGGCGCGCATGAAGTTCCAGGTGCCCTTGAGGTTGACCCCGATGACAGCATCGAAATCCTCCTCCTTCATGCGCATCAGCAGCTGATCGCGGGTGATGCCGGCATTGTTGACCAAGATGTTGGGGCCGCCCATCTCCTTGGAGATCTCGGACACCAGGGCGTTGACGCCTTCCGTATCAGCCACATCCACCCCGTAGGCGCGTGCGCCGTCGGTCAGGGCGTTACAGGCCTCGGCGGCAGCTTCCGCGTTGGCGGCGCTACTAGCCACACACGCAACCTTGGCTCCGCTGGCGGCGAGCCGTTCAGCGATAGCGCGGCCGATGCCACGGCTGGCGCCGGTGACAAGGGCTACCTGTCCGGCGAGGGGCAGGCCATCGGTCTGGTTGGAATCGGTCACGTGTGGTGCTCTGATAAGGAATGTGAAGGCGGAAAGATAGCCGTGAGAGGGTGGCCTGGCAACGAAGGCTCGCCCTGGATAGCTATTGGGGCGTCTCGGGAGCCCCTTCCAGGGCCGCAGGCTTGGCTACAGAGCGCACCAGGGCCTCAGGCTCGATCTTCTTCATCAAACCGGCCAGGACCGTGCCCGGTCCAGGTTCTAGGAATCGGGAAACCCCATCTGCCACTGCGCGACGCATGGAACGCTCCCAAAGTACCGGAGCGCAGACCTGTTCGGAGAGCAGTTGCTTCAGACGCGCCGGGTCCTGGGTGGGTTCAGCGCTGACGTTGGGGATCACCGGCACGCGCGGTGCGCGGATCTCCACGTCCTCCAAAGCTGCGTTCAGGCGCTCCGCTGCGGGGCGCATGCACTCCGAGTGGAAGCCGCCGGCTACCACCAGACGGCGGCAGCGGCGGATGCCATGGTCCTTGGCGGCTGCCTCGGCCACGTCCAAAGCGGCGTGTTCGCCGCTGAGGATGATCTGGGAGGGCGAGTTGAGGTTGGCCACCTGGCAGATGCCGGCGCTAGCCCCCACCGCGGCTAGGGCCCGGGCGGATTCCTCGGTGGCGCCCATCAGGCTGAGCATGCTGCTGGGGATCGCCTCGGCTGCGTCCTGCATGGCTTCGCCGCGCAGGCGCACCAGCCGCAGGCCGTCCTCGAAGGACAGCGCACCGGCCGCGTAGAGCGCCGTGTACTCACCGAGCGAGAGCCCGGCCGTCAGTGGCACCGCAGCCAGGTCGAGTCCTTGCTCTACAAGCACTGCCAGGATGGCGACGCCCGTGGTGTAGATCGCGGGCTGGGCCACGTCGGTGCGGTTGATCTTGTCCCCACTGGACCAGGCGGCCTCGGTCAGGGAAAAGCCCAAGACCTCGTCGGCCTTGTTCCAGATGGCGGCAGCGGCGGGATAGGCATCGGCCCAGTCGCGGCCCATACCTTCGAATTGTGCTCCCTGTCCGGGCAGCAAGATGGCTTCGTTCATCATCAATATTGAATTCGCAGCAAGGTCCCGCTTACCAGCGGATCAGGGTTGCGCCCCAGGTGAGCCCAGCGCCAAAGGCGACCAGTACCACCAGCTTGCCCTTCTCAAGGCGGCCTTGTGCCTTCGCTTCAGCGAGTGCGATTGGGACGCTTGCAGCGGAGGTGTTGCCGTAGCGATCGATGTTGAGCATGCAGCGCTCCTCGGACCAGCCGAGGCGCTCGAGGGCACTCTCAATGATGCGCATGTTGACCTGGTGCGGAACCAGCAAGCCCACCTCGTCGGAGTCATAGCCCTCCGTGGCCGTGCGGATCATCTCGGTCATCTTGGTCACGGCGAAGCGATAGACATCGCGGCCGCGCAAGGTGATGAAGTGCTTGTCCTTCTCGTAGTCCGGATGGTTGTGCGGGGTCTTCGCGCCACCGGTCGGAATGGTGATGAAGTCGAAGCCATCCCCATCGCTGCCGAGCCAGCTGCCAAGGATTTCGCCCTGACCAGCCTCTTCGCGACTGGTGATCACGGCCGCGCCGGCGCCATCGCCGAAGAGAATGCACGAGGAGCGATCCTCTTTGTTCAAGTAGCGGGAGAGCGTTTCAGCACCGATAGCCAACACGCGTTTGGCGCGTCCCGAAGCAACGAATGCCTCGGCCGTGGAGAGGGCCGTCAGGAATCCGGTGCAGGCGGAGGCCACATCGAAGGCGGCTGCGTTCTTCGCGCCCAGGCCGGATTGCACGAGCACGGCGCAGGAAGGCATCAGGTAGTCCGCGGTCAAAGTACCGACCACGATCAGGTCTAAGTCCTCGGCCTTGATGCCGGCGTCGTCCAGCGCCTTGCGCGAAGCTTCCAGTGCGAGGTCCGAGCAGTTCTGCCCGTCCTCGACCCAGCGACGCTCCTTGATCCCCGTGCGCTTAACGATCCACTCATCGTTGGTATCGACGAGGCTCGCAAAGTAGTTGTTGTCCATAACCCGATCGGGGACGGACATACCGAGACCTGCGACGCCTACGGGGACGCAGGTGGCTTGGGGCTTGGATTGGGTTGCTGTCATGATGCTTGCCGTTGACTCGGTTGAGAGTCCGTAGGACCGACGCAGGGTAGCCCGCGAAACCTCCGGATGCGATCCCGCTGGGCCGAAGTCTGTGGTTAGGCCCACAGATGGCAGTCGGATAGCCCTTCTTGAAAGGCTCAGTTCGCGCTGGCGACGGCGGCCATACCCGCCACGATGTCCCGGTTGACCTCGCGGTCCAGGGCCCGAGTGGCCAGCCCAAGGGCGTTGGAGACGGCGTTCTCGTCGGAGCGGCCGTGACCGATCACGACCGTACCTTTCACGCCCAGGAGCAGGGCACCGCCGTACTCCGAGTAGTCCACCTTGCGGTGTACGGCGCCGAGGGCTTGCGCCTCCTTGGAGCCCCTCTCGGGAGCGAGCGCCTTGGAGAACATGCCGAGCATGAAGCCGGCCATGCCTTCCATGAGCTTGAGGCAGATGTTGCCGGTGAAGCCGTCGGTAACGACCACATCGACGCTTCCGTTGAAGAGGTCAGCGCCTTCGATGTTGCCGGTGAACTCGAGCGGGGCACTGCCCATCATGCCGTAGGTCTCTTTCAGGAGATCGGTGCCCTTGCCGGGCTCCTCCCCGATGTTGAGCAGACCCACTCGCGGCGTGGGGACGTCGAGTACGTGCGACTGCAGCACGCTACCCATGACCCCATAAGCCACGAGGTCCTCAGGGGTAGCGGCTATGTTGGCGCCCATGTCGAGGATCGTGAGCGGCTTACCGGTGAGTTCCAGGGTCACCGCGATGGCCGGGCGGCGAACGCCTTCGAGGGTGCGCAGCATCAAGGTGCCCGCTCCCACGACCGCGCCGGTGCTGCCCATGCTCACAAAGGCTCCAGCAGCGCCACTGCGCACCGCTTGGGTGCCAACCACGATGGTCGAGTCGCGCTTGCTGCGCAGGGCGGCAGCGGGCTTCTCATCCATCCCGATGACCTGGGACGCATGCAGGATGCCGAAGCCAGGATTGCCGCCGAGGCTTTGCAGTCCCTCTGCTATGCGCTTCTCGTCCCCGACCAAGAGGATGCGCGCCGGGTCGATGGCGTGTTTGCCCTTGGGATCGCAAGCCTTGAGCGCTCCGCCCAGGATTACGTCAGGTCCCTGATCGCCCCCGAATACATCGAGGACAACTACCTTTGATTGACTCTCACCGGTCATGCGGCCGAGCTGGATCCAGCGCTGGGTTGCGAATGGTGGCGGAGAGGGACGTCCTTACAGACGACCTAGAAGTCCTTGGGCTCGAAGACCTCACGGCCGCCGCTCCCACCCTTCTCGAAACCGTAGTGGGTTCCGTCTTTCTCGTTGATGCGGTGGGGCCGGGTGAGGCTGCCACTGCGAGGGTCCTTCTGGTAGGACGGGGCGTCGAGGGCAAGGTGCGAGCGCTTGGCGCGCTTGCGTGCTTTAGAGATACGTCGTTTGGGGTGAGCCATTGAACTAGCTGATAAACGGTGTTGAATCGGTGCGCTGGAAGCGCGGGAGAGTAGCCAGGGGGCAGGGGGAAGTCAATTCAGGTCCGGCAGGATCAGGATAAGGCTTCGAGAACCTTGTCCCGAACATGGGCCAAGGCCTCGCCAGCCCTGTCCGGGTTGAGGCCCTGTCCCTGGGCCACTTCGGGGCGTCCACCGCCCCCTCCACCCAGGATTCCGGCCAGTTCTTTGGCCAGGGACCCTGCACCGAGACCCTTCTTTTGGGCCTCACCGAGGCACAGGATCAGGAAAGGCACCTTGCCGCCGGCGCGCCCGAGGGCCACCACGCACAGGTCCCCGCCCAGGCCCTGGAGGCGCTCGCCTAGGTCCCGCAGGCCTCCAGCGTCCACATCGCCCAGGTCGATCACGGCGTACTGGACCCCTGCGCGGGTCTCCAGGGCGGCTTTGACCGTGTCGAAGAGGGCGCCGGCATCACCGGAGGCGGCCTGCTTCTGCTTCTTCTTGGCCTCCTTGAGCTGCCCCTGCAGGGCGGCCAGGCGCTCGGGAATCTCTTCGGTCTTGGCCTTCATGTCCATGGCGATCCCGGTCAGGATGCGGCGCTGGCCCTGAAGGAAGCTGAGAGCGGTCTGGTGGGTCAGTCCCTCGATGCGGCGCACCCCGGCCTGAATGGCCTTCTCGGTGAGCACCACGAAGGGGCCGATGTCGCCGGAACGCTCCACGTGGGTTCCGCCGCAGAGCTCGATGGAGCCATCACCCACCTGGACCACGCGTACGCGCTCCCCGTATTTCTCACCGAAGAGGGCCATCACGCCGCGGTCTTTGGCTTCCTGGAAGCCCTCCACCGAAGTAGCCACCTCGTGGTTGCCCAGGATCTCCGTGTTGACGCGCTGCTCCACATCGGCCACCTGCTCAGGTGTCATGCCCTTGGGGTGGCTGAAGTCAAAGCGCAGACGGTCGGCGCCCACGTAGGAGCCCTGCTGAGTGACATGCTCGCCAAGCACATCGCGCAGGGCGCGGTGCAAGAGGTGCGTGGCCGTGTGGTTGGCGCGCACGGCGTTGCGCCGGGTCTGGTCCGCGAGGCAGCGCACCTGCGCGCCCTCGGTGGGCGTGCCCTCGGACTGGCCGAGGTGTACGGCTACGTCGCCGACTTTTTTGGTGTCCTCAACGCGGAAGCGGAAAGAGCCGTCCACAGCTTCGATGCTGCCCGCGTCCCCCACTTGGCCGCCGCCTTCAGGATAGAACGGCGAGGAGTCGAGCACCATGCGATCGGGCTCGTCGCCTTCACCGGCCAGGAAGCGCGTGATCGTGCCGGTGCCTTCCACCTGGCCGCCGGCCTCGTTGTGGAAGCCGCCGTCGGTGGCGCTCAGACCGGTCAGCTGCTCAGCGGAGAGCAGTTGCGTGAAACGCCCTTCTGAACGGCTGACCTCAGAGTGCGCCTTACGCGCCTTTTGCCAGCCCTCGTCGTCGAGCTTGAGCTCGCGCTCGCGCGCCATGAGCTCCACCAAATCCTGGGGGAAGCCGTAGGTGGCGTACAACTCGTAGGCCTCACCGCCGTCGATGGTGCTGCCTGCAGCCATGTCGCCGGCTAGCTTCTCGAACTGCACGAGGCCACGTTCGAGGGTCTTGCGGAAGGACTGTTCCTCGCTCTTGATCACTAGCTGCACGTGTTCGAGACGGGCACGGATCTCGGGGTAGGCGTCCCCCATGATCTCGGACACCGTGGCGGCAAGTTCAAACAAGAAGGGCTGCTTCTGACCGAGCACCTGCAAGCCATATCGGCTCGCGCGGCGGATCAAGCGGCGCAACACATAGCCGCGACCTTCATTCGAGGGCAGTGCACCGTCGGCTAGCGAAACGGTCACGGCGCGAACATGGTCGGCGCACACCCGGAAGGCCACGTCGGCTTGTTCGTTGCCGTCTTCGTAGAGCTTTCCGCAGATCTGCTCCAGACGCCTGAAGATGGGCTGGAAGAGGTCCGTGTCGTAGTTGCTGAGCTTGCCCTGCAGGACCGCAAGCACGCGCTCGAAGCCCATGCCCGTGTCCACGGACTTGGCCGGGAGTTCGACGAGAGAGCCGTCGTCCTGACGGTTGAACTGCATGAACACCAGGTTCCACAGCTCGATGAAGCGCTCGTTGCCCGCGTTCACACCGATAGCCGGGTCGGCGCCGTCCTTGGGGTCGCTGCCTGGCCCGCCGCGGTCGATGTGGATCTCGCTGCAGGGACCGCAGGGGCCCGTGTCCCCCATCTCCCAGAAGTTGTCGGTCTTGTCGAAGCGCAGCACGTGGCTGGGATCGATGTCGGTGCTCTCGAGCCAGATCTTCTCCGCTTCCTCATCGGCCGGCAGGCCGTCCTTCTCGTCGCCTGAAAAGACGCTGACCCACAGGCGTTCCTTGGGCATGCCCCAGACTTCGGTGAGCAGTGTCCATGCCCACTGGATAGCGTCGGCTTTGAAGTAGTCGCCGAAGGACCAGTTCCCGAGCATTTCGAAGAAGGTGTGGTGGTAGGTGTCGACGCCTACCTCCTCGAGGTCGTTGTGCTTGCCCTGTACCCGGATGCACTTCTGCGAATCCACCGCGCGCTCATACTCGCGCGTACCCGTGCCCAAGAAGACGTCCTTGAACTGGTTCATGCCTGCGTTCGTGAACAGCAGGGTCGGGTCGTCCATAGGGAAGACCGGTGACGAGGGCACCGCGCGGTGCTGCTGGCCTTCGAAGAAGTCCAGGAAGCTCTGACGGATGGCGGCTGCGGTCGGAGGGGTCGTTTCGCTGAGAGGCATGGCGCTATTGGTTGGTTTCCCCGGGTCGGGGCGCGGCATCCTACATGCCTAGGGGGCCTAGGGGGCCATTTGAGGCCCCTGGATCCCAGCACTTAGAAGCGGCGGCCAGGTCCCATGGGGACCCGACCGCCGCTTGCGTGCCACAGGGAGCGCAGGCTCCTGGAAGGGACTACTTCTTGGCTGCCACAGGGGCGCGGGGAGCCGGGGCGGTAGGCTTGACCACGCCCTTATTGACGGAACCGGCAGCGGAGGCGGCATCAGCAGCGGGGGCGGCATCAGCAGCGGAATCGGCAGCGGCAGCTGCGGCCTCGGACTCCTCCGGGCTGGGCTTCGGGGCGTGCTCGGCCCGGATCGCGTCCTCGATCACCTGGGCCAGGTCCGGGTTGTCGATCAGGAACTTGCGCGAGCGCTCCATGCCTTGGCCAAGACGGATTTCGCCGTCCGTGGGGTGCTTCATAGAGAACCAAGTACCGGACTTGAGCACCACGCCGGCACCCTGGCCCATGTCTAGGAGCTCGCCTTCGCGGCTGATTCCGCGATTGAAGAGGATGTCGAATTCGACCTTGCGGAAGGGCGGCGCAATCTTGTTCTTGACCACGGTGACCTTGGTGCGGTTGCCGACCACCGTCTCGCCGTCCTTCAGTTGGCCGATGCGACGGATATCCAGGCGCACGGAGGAGTAGAACTTGAGCGCGCGGCCGCCGGTGGTGGTCTCCGGGCTGCCGAACATCACGCCGATCTTCTCGCGGATCTGGTTGATGAAGATCACCAAGCAGTTGGACTTGGCGATGGCGCCCGTGAGCTTGCGCATACCCTGGCTCATGAGCCGAGCGTGCAGGCCCACGAAGCTGTCACCCATTTCGCCTTCGATCTCGGCGCGCGGCACGAGCGCTGCTACGGAGTCGATGATGACCACGTCAACGGCGTTGGAGCGCACCAGAGTCTCGACGATTTCGAGGCCCTGCTCACCCGTGTCGGGCTGGCTGACCAGCAGGTCGTCCAGCTTGACGCCCAGCTTGCGGGCATAACCCGGGTCCAGGGCGTGCTCGGCGTCCACAAAGGCGCAGATGCCGCCCTCGCGCTGGGCTGCCGCGGCGATGTGCAGGGTTAATGTGGTCTTGCCGGAGCTCTCCGGGCCGTAGACCTCGACGATCCGGCCACGGGGCACGCCCTTGCCGCCTAGGGCGATGTCCAGATTGATCGAGCCGGTGGAGATGCCTTCGATCTCCCGCATCAAGCCGCCGCCGTCGCCCAAGCGCATGATCGAGCCCTTGCCGTAGCTCTTCTCGATCTCGCCCAGGGCAGCCGTAAGTGCCTTGTTGCGGGCGTCGCGGTGCTTGGGGTCTGCGTTGCGAGAATCGAAGGTGGCGGCTTGGTGGGCCGGGTGGGTCTTGGGCTTGCGGGTGCTCATGTTTCTTAGCTGATCGAGGGGTGCCGGTGCGGCCGGCTGCGGTACGACGAATGGCCGTTGGTCGCGTTTCGTTAGGGGTAGCCTAGCTACTGGAAGTGCCGGGTTGAAGGCTTGTCCTAGAAGACCTGCTCAGTCGCCTCTCGGTTGCGCCCAATTTGGGCCAAAAGAGCCACTCAGGGCTAGCCAGGGCGTACCACCAAGGGGGTAGCTGCCAAAGTCCGGTAGCGCTCCTCGGGATGATTTGGCCTGGATTCGAGCACGCAGACGTCGACCGGCAGCCAGGATTGGCTGAAATCCAGGCTCGTTAGACTCCGCGGGAGATCCATTTTGGCCCCCGATTGGGTGCGCCGTGCCACGGTCAAGTGGGGCCGGAATTTTCGCTGCCGTTCGTGGCTCGCGGGGCGCCAGCCCAGGGAGTAGGCAGCCTGCCAGGCGCGGTTTTGCAGGGTCAATAGCCGGCCGGGGCGCTCATCGCCCTCACGCACACCCGCATACACGGCCCGGGCTTGATCCAGGGCTGGAAAGGCCCCAATTCCTGTCAGGGCCAGTTCCGGAGCATCCATACCGCGGATCTCCTCCTGCAGGACGCGCTGCAGGAGCTTGCGCCGGGGCTCGGGAAAGGACCCCAGGTAGCACAGGGTCAGGTGCAGATCCCAGGGCTCGTAGATGCGCGTGCCCGCCATGGGCACCCCTGGCGAGTCCTCAAGATGCGGTCGCAAGCGACGCATCAAGCGCTGCCCATCCTCCTCCGCCAGGCGCAACCCAATGAAGAGGCGCCTGGTGTCGGACGGATTCGGAGCGGGCTGTGGGGCTTGTCCGGCCATCGGACGAACTACAGGGTCACGATGGAGAGCAGTTCCTTGTAACGCCCTTCGATATCCTCGGAGGTGCGCTTGGCTAGGTCTTCCACGCTGAAGCCCTGCACGCAGAAGCTAGCGGTGACCGTGCCGTAGAGCATGGCCTTGCGCAGGGTCGCGGGGTCGGCATTGCCGGCCCGGGCCACGGCGCCCATGAAACCGCCGGCGAAGCAGTCGCCAGCGCCGGTGGGATCGATGACCGGATCCACGGGGAAGGCCGGCAGGGAGAAGTGCATGCCGTCACCCATGATGAAGGCACCGTGCTCGCCCTTTTTCAAGATCACGAGGCGCGGACCCATGGTCAGCACCATCTGGGCGGCGCGGATCAGGTTGCGCTCGCCGGTGAGCATGCGCGCTTCCTCGTCGTTAAGGATCAAGGCGTCGACCTTGAGCAGCAGTGCCTTGAGATCATCGAGAGCGATGTCGATCCACAGGTTCATGGTGTCGGCCACCACGAGCTTGGGATTCTTGACCTGGCTCAAACCCTGCATTTGCACTGCGGGGTGCGCATTTGCGAGGAACACCCAGTCTGCGGTCTGGAAGTTCGCCGGCACCTTGGGCTCAAAGTTCTCGAACACGTTCAGCTCGGTGAAGAGCGTGTGGCGCGTGTTCCAGTCGGCCTCGTAGCGGCCACCCCAGCGGAAGGTCTTGCCCTCGGCCACCTCGACGCCGGCGCAGTCCACACCGTGGTGCTCGAGCAGGCCGCGGTCCTCGGGTCGGAAGTCCTCACCGACCACGCCCACGAGTTGGGGCTTTACGAAGGAAGAGGAGGCGATCGAGAAATACATCGCGGAGCCACCGAGCGCGTCTTCGCGTCGGTCACTGGCGGTTTCGATGGTGTCGTAGGCAAGGGTGCCGATGACGAGCAGGCTCATGGAGAGTGGCTGGGCAGGGGCCTTTATGGCCGTCTGGGATAGTCAGGCTGCGGGTCTCAGAGAACCTTTTTTGGTTCGCGAGCCGGGTATTGGATCCCCTGGAGGGGCTGGGGTCAAACCCTGGAGCGCTAGCAACCCGCCCTAAAAACTCCGCATCCAGCAACAGCGCCCCTCAAAGCTCTGACTGCGTTGCACGAAGGGCCCCGAATAGCTCGCTATGGGGGGCTTCGAGCGTTTTGCCAGAACTTCGATGGACACTATTGCTGAACGCGGATTTTTTAGGGCGGGCTGCTATGTGCGACACGCTCCTAGGCTTCGAGTTCGCGCTCGGCTTCTTGGAACTCGCTACGCATCTGTCGGCCACCTGGAGCGAGTAGCACAAGCCCTCCCGCCAGTCCCAGCAAGGCTAGGCAGATGCGGAACGTGACGCTGGTGGCGACCCCCAAGGTGTAGGAGTCCCCTGCCCAGGCAAACAGAGTGCCGGAGAGCACTTCCCCCACCCCCAGGCCACCTAGGGAGATGGGTACGGCCGTCAGGGTATTGACCACCGTGGCGATGCAGACGTAGTCCAGCAGGCTCAGGTCGGCCCCCAGGGCCGTGCCCAGGGTGGCGATGGCCATGGCGGCGCCCAAGTGGTTGCCCACGGAGAGCACCACCGCCAGAGCGACCTGCACGCGGTGGCTGGAGAGTGTGCGAATGGCTTGGTCAAGGCGCGCGATACGATTCCCGAGGGGCATGCGCTCGATCCACTGGTCCAGGCGAATCCAGCGCCGCAAGCGCCGGCTACCCAGGGCGCCGATGCCCACGATCATGCCCGCCGCGACCAGCCCAACAGGAAGGCGCAAGACCGCGAAGCGCTCGTCATTACTAAAGACCGCCACGGCAGCCACCAAACCCATCGCCACCAAGCCGAGCAGACGGTCGAGAATGACCGACATGAAGGCATCGGCACGCCGATCCGGATAGCCCTTGACCACCAGCCAGGCGCGCGCCAGATCGCCACCGGAGCTGCCCGGAAAGATAACGTTGAAGAACAGTCCCACGTAGGTGACGCGCATGGCGCTCAACCAACGCGTGCCGCAGCGCATGGCCCTCAGCAGTACCCACCAACGGGTGACGATAAATAGAGTGCACAGCACAAGCAGACCGAGGGCCGGCAAGAGCGCCGTCCAGCGTAGGTCCGCGAAAACGCGCCCGATGGCAGGCCGCCATTCGAGTCCGGGGAGAGCCAATTGGCTGCCATCCGCCCAGCGCACCAGGTCCTCGGAAAGGTTTAGCTCGCCGCCGGCCTCCAACTCCTCGCGCAATCTTGGAGGGAGCTGATTCCACGCGGTCGCTTGTTCTTCCTGGGCTGCGGCTAGCGCGTTTGGGTGTACCTGGAAGCCCACCGTGGGATCCTTCCAGTCCCCAACCAAATCGCCCTCGACCGCGAATACCGACTTGCCCGCCGCGCTCTCGCCGCTGGCTGACTCAAGCTCCATGCGCACCAGCAGTTGGTCCTCCCAGGGGACATTGCGCGCCGCCAGCCAGAGCAGCCCGATGGCTACAGCGGCGCCGACAAAGCGCATTAGCCAACCGCTACCGCTGCCACTCTTGCCTGTGCTTGAGGCCGGTTCGTCCTCCAACGCGCCCGAGCTCATCAGTTGCCTGACTCCGGGGATGGCTGCTCTGCGCGCAGGGCCGTCAACTCGGACTGCGCCCAATCATCCCACCAGGCGAGCCAGTTCTCCTTGCGCAGGCCCGCGCCTACATCAGGCAGAACACTGGTCAGGGCCAGCATGGCGCCGGTACGCGTGCGATCGTCGAGGCCTTGGGATTCGTGCACCACTTGGATCAGGAGGCCCATCTGCTCCAGTCGCAGGCCGCGCGCGTCCTTGGCGCTGAGCCCCACGCGAACGGGCAGCCCGTGTTCGCGCACCAATTCGAAGGCGGCGATCAGGACCTCGGGATCGGAGGCATTCTCTCCCTGCAGGCTGAAGCCAAAGCTCTCGCCGTTCACCGGTTGGCCCGAAATGGACTGCAGCAACGTATCGAGGAAGGGCTCGCCAAAGAGTGTGTGCGCTACGCGGGCGCCAGCGGCACGCACGTAGGGATCGGGGTCCCGCAGGCCGGAGTGCAGGGCCATGGCCACCATGTGGTGCTGCAGCTTGAGCGAGAGTGTCTTGAGCGGTTCGAGCTCCGGTCGCTCCAGGTCCACGCCCGCGGCAAGGATCGCCAGGGAGCGCAGAGCGCGCCAGCCGCCCTCCATATCCAGTTGCAGTTCACCGAAAAGATCCGCCGCCGCAGCCAGGTCGCGGCGGCGGGTGGCGTCCTTGCGGCCTTCGGCCACAAGCATGGGCCGAGCCGCTTGCACCAAGCCCAGCAGGGCCGTGCGCAATTCCGGAGCGTTGGCGGCCTCCTGCGGCGGAGCGGCGGGGCCTTGGACCTTCAGCCGTTGGCCATGGGGCACGAGGCCCAGCAGGGCGCGCTCGCGCGTCAGGCGTCCCGGGCACATGGCGGCGAAGCGCGCAAATTGGCGCACCTGTTCCATCTGCTGGTAGTGAGGCCGCGTGCTGCCCTTGGGCGGGTCCTGCAGTTCGAGCAGGAATTTGAGCGCTTCGTAGGACGGGTCCCCCACCTGGATCCTGCGCTTGGTGGAGAAAATGTCGCTAGTCGCTAGCCAAGAGGTGTTCGTGAGCGCATTCAGGTTGTAGCGCCAAGGGGACAGGACCGCGGCTTGGTGGCGCAGGTTGCCATTGCCATCCAGCAGGGCATCCAGGTTGTGCGAGGTAAGCGGCACGCTGCTGCAGCCGGCTGCGGCACACAGGCTGAGCAAGGCGCCGAAGAGCAGGCCGCGTTTGACATGGAAGTTGGGCATCGAGTGGGCAGTCTAGCCTTCAGCCGATCCCCAGTGCCCGCGTACGACCCCAGGGAATCCTCGTGATGGCACAGCCAGAGGCTAAGCTGCCCCCCATGCAGCCCCTCCCGCCCTGGCCCGCCCCCCGCAATCAGGGTGACGACGCGCCCGGGGGCCAGCCGGCGGACGGCTCCCCCAGCGAGGACCAGGTGGCGTGTTGGCTGCTGGAGCTGGGTGGCCGCTGGCACCTCTGTGGCCGCAGCCTGCTGGAACGGCACCTGGTCGGGAGCCTGCAGGACCTGCCACCGCGGGTTAGCTCACTCCTCGGCGCCAAATTGCCCCCGGACGACCCACGTACGGACGCCATACTGGCGCGCCTAT